>JAUXBI010000080.1 GCA_030619435.1 Syntrophaceae bacterium | reverse complement strand
TCGTCCCTTTACGAAGCCGTGCAGCGATTTTCAGCGTTGGAGTACCGTCATATCACCATCAGACGGCGTTTATGTCCGATCAGGGAAGTTGTGAGCATTGCTTGATGTAAGCCGTGTTGCGGACAGCCTGATTGTGAATTGACAAATTTTGATTTTTTCAGTGAACTCTAATTATATCTTTTATTTATATGAGGACTGAAAGAGCGGTATTCCACCAAGCTTGAAAGAAGAAAAAAGGAATATGTCCTGGATGATTGAATGGATTCCGACGTCTAAAAGACTGACACCATCTACGAACAATAAATAAGAAGAGGGGCAGACCGTTACACTCTTCTCTCTCCGTACACCACAAGCCTCTATAAATCCCATCTTCCATATCTCTGCCCTCCTCATTGACCGCCTCCTGGCGACTCATTATAAACCGGACATATTACGTGCTTCTAACACAATTTATACAAAAAAGCTTGACAGTACTACTTTCTTCTAGTAGCGCTTTCTTCTACTATAGTGCGTACATGTATACACAGTAACAGGAGGAAAGGACTTTATTATGTGGAAACCGGAAGTAGAAGAGCTTAATCATAGGAAACAGATAGCATATAAGCTGGGTGGTGAAAAAGGGGTTGAGAAACAACACAGTCATGGCAAGATGACAGTTCGAGAAAGAATCGATGCATTGCTTGATGACGGGACTTTTTCAGAGACCGGTGTGATGGCCGGCGATGCAAGATATGATGATAAAAACAAAGAACTTCTTGATATCACACCCTGCCCGATAGTGATGGGATTGGGCGAAATAGACGGCCGTAGGGTAGCAGTACAGGGTGATGATTTTACCATCAAAGGAGCATCTGTAGGAAGGCTTTATAAGGGCAAACTGGCCTATATTACAAAGATGGTCTACGAATTGCGACTACCTCATATCAGATTGCTTGATGGAGCCGGTGGTTCAATTAAGGAAGTAGAACAAATTGGATATCTTGAGTTACCGGTTCTTAACGATGTGGCTCCAAAACAGATGGGTGATATAATGTCTATGGTTCCTGTTGTTTCTATAGTTATGGGACCGGTATCAGGAATTGGCGCACTCCTCGTGGTTCAGTCACACTTTTCTGTAATGATCAAAGAAAACAGTCAGGTATTTGTGGGTGGCCCTCCACTTGTACAATGGGCGCAAGGACAGACAGTCACCAAAGAGCAACTTGGTGGATATAGAATTCATACCAGAATAAGTGGTGTGGTTGATAATGAAGCAGAGAGCGAAGAGGATGCTATACAGCAGACCAGACGTTTCCTGGATTACATGCCGGGCAATGTGTGGGAAATGCCGGAAAGAAAATATGAAGAGAATGATAAGCGAAATCGCCGTGAAGATGAGCTTCTTTCAATTGTTCCTCGCAATAGCAGAAAACCCTATAATATGCGGGAAGTTATGAAATGTATATTTGACCGGGATTCGATATTTGAAATTGGGAAATATCAGGGTCGCTCACAGATTGTCGCACTTGCTCGTTTAAATGGATATCCAGTCGGTGTTATTGCCAATGATCCGCGGTTTCTGGCAGGCTCCTTTGCGTGGGATGTTTCGGAAAAATTTATGCGCTTTATTGATATGTGCGACACATTTCACTTGCCGGTTGTCAACCTTGTGGATCAACCGGGTTTTTTCATCGGCGTGAAATCCGAAGAGAATGGAACCATACGGAAAGGAGTAAGAGCCAGTTATGCCGTCAGCCAGGCAAGTATCCCCTGGGCTTGCATATATATTCGAAGATGCTTTGGAGTTGCCGGTGCCGCCCAATCAGACCCGAGTAAGCTCAACTGGCGTTATGCCTGGCCATCAGCCTACTGGGGAAATATTCCGATAGAAGGGGGGGTCTACGCAGCTCATCGAGCTGAAATTGAATCAGCTGAGGATCCTATGGCATTGCATGATGAATTGCAGGAGTATTACAAAGGGTTCGCATCCCCAGTACGCGCAGCTGAACACTTTGGCATAGAGGATATCATTGATCCCCGGGAAACCAGGCCTCTTTTATGTGACTGGGTTGAACTTGTATATCCAATAGAAAAGACCAGACTCGGATTAAAAAAGAGGGGAATTAGGTGCTGATTTTCTCCATCGCAAGATATATGAGCCCATGGAAGGGCCATAATTTAATAAGGTAAAAGATGGGAGGACAAGGATGTAAGGATAGAAAAAACAAAATATTCAGATATTAGGGGGCTAGGAAAGCTCATGACATGAACTTTCTATTAATAAATCAACAAACAAAGGAGGGTTAGATTATGGTTAAATATTTTTCAGAAGTTGTAGAGAATAACGCAAAGACGCGGCCAGATCATCTGGCATATATATTTATGGGTCAAGAAACGACCTATAAAGAGTATAATGAAGACATTAACCGTATTGCCAATAGCTTCCTGGGTCTCGGTTTAAAGCCAGGGGACAAGATTGCTACTCTTTTGCCACAATCACCTGCCTTTATGAATATTTATATGGCAGCCGCTACAATGGGTCTAGTCGTGGTCCCCTTAGATCCAAGATTTACAGCCTCTGAAATGGCAGCTCTTTGCGAACGAACAACGCCCAACCTATTGATAAGCCTCGCCTATCCAGAGAATATAAAGAATAATGCGGAGGACTTGATCAGGCAAGTGCATTTTGACCACGTTTATTCGTATTTTGGAGCATTTGATTATGAAGGGTCCAAGCCTTACGAAACCCTTTTGGAATCATCTTCTGATCCTGTACCCGAAAACATTCACCCCTGCCTCGACGACCCTCTTATTATTATTTTTACCAGCGGCAGCACAGGTACACCGAAAGGAGCTGTGATAAGCCACAAAAATACCTATGCCATTTCAAAAGCAACCGTAGATGCCTGGGAAATTACCTGTGAGGACAGAGTTCTGGTAAATATGCCTACCAGTCATGTAGGCGGCACACATGACCTGATCACAGTACAACTATATGCAGGTGCAACAGGTATTATCACTCCAACCTTTAACCCTGAAGAAATGTTGGACTTCATAGGTAAATACAAAATAAGCTTCACGGGAGGGGTTCCGACAATGTACCGCCTCATATTTAAGAATTGTAATGTAGGGGACTATGATTCATCTTCTGTAAGAACATTGGTAGTATCTGGGGAACCTTCACCCCCGGAATTAATTCACACTATGAAGGATAATTTCCCCAATGCAAACGTGGTAGCAAGTTGGGGGATGACGGAGACGGCGGGTTTTTTCACCTTTACCAAGCCTACTGACACATTGGAAACCGTAGCCAGCACAGAGGGTAAACCCGGTGAAGGTTTTGAGATGAAAATCTTAAAAGATGATGAGTCATGGGCCAAAGCAGGTGAAATCGGCGAGCTATTAGTCAAAGGCGACAGTGTTATATCAAGTTACATGGATGAAAATGATAATAAAGACGCATTCTATAAGGGATGGCTGAGGACCGGAGATTTGGGATATATGGATGAAGATAATTACCTGCACTATGTGGGACGTTCAAAAGAGATGTATATCAGTGGAGGTTATAATGTTTACCCGCTGGAAATAGAGTCTTACTTGAATGCGTATCCGGGAATAAATACCTCTGCTATTATAGAAATTCCTGCCGAGATTTGGGGCGAAGTAGGGTATGCCTTTGTAGTGCCGGAAGAAGGCGTTGACCTTGATGTTGAAGAAATAAAGAAATATTGTAAACAAGGCCTGGCTGACTATAAACAACCAAAGAAAATCATAATAAGAAAGGATATACCAAAAACCTTAATTGGTAAAATAGCCAAACAGGAAATACGTAAAGACATTAAGAAATATATTGAGTAACTACTCATCTCCATATTTTAGCAAACAAGGATATTGCCCCACGGTAATGTCAAGGTTTTAATTGAGGGATGTCAGCGCTGGAACAGAACTTGCGAATCTTCAAACATTCGTGGACTTTTTCGCATGTTTCGTATTCGGGGAAAAATGCTTATTTAAGAAGAGCGAGACAATGTCATTGGGGGGGGGCGATTATCCTTGACAGTAAAGCAACGACCTATTTGTTTATCTTTCACAAGGAATCACGCCAGCTTCCTCTGGGTATGCGTGGCATCCTCGGTAAAAGAACCGCTTAACCATCCACCCAATGGTTTGTCTACGATTCGTACTGGCAAATCCGTTGAGCCTCCTTACCAGCCGATTGTAGCATTATAACCGGGATAAGAAATGAGCTTTATCGATGTTTTCTGGCAACAAGTTAACAAACATCGTTAAATCAAAAAAAAGAGGAGGAGATTATAATGTTAGAGGATCCAAAAGTATTTCTGAAAAGTTTGCAAAGCGCAATTGAAGGGTTTTCCAGGGTCGATAAAGAGAACCTGAAAGCATTTGGAAATCTCAATGAAACTGCTCTCAAACCAGGGTCTCTGGACCGTAAGACTAAGACGTTAATGTGTGTTGCTATCGGAATAGCCACTCACTGCGAATACTGCATTTCCGCCCGCACTGCGCAAGCTGTTCAAGCTGGCGCCACACGTGAAGAGCTTATAGAGACTGCATCGGTTGGTCTTATGATGGGAGGCAGCCTGGCAATGGGCCCCATTGTGACACTCTTCGTAGATACGATCAATATGCTTGTTCCAGAGACAGGTAAATAACAGATTAAAAAAGGGGGATAATATGACGAATAATTATTCTGAAATCTATGAACGCTCGATCAATCATCCTGAAGAATTCTGGGGAGAGGCTGCTGAGGCGGTACAGTGGGAGAAAAAGTGGAACGAGGTACTGGATGACAGCAACAAGCCATTCTACAAATGGTTTGTCGGAGGCAAGCTGAACACCTGCTACAACGCATTGGATTATCATGTACAGAATGGTCGGGGAAACCAGACAGCTATAATCTACGACAGCCCCGTAACAGATACGGTAAGAAAAATCAGCTACAGCGAACTCCTCGAAACTGTTTCAATGTTTGCAGGCGTCCTTAGAGACCTTGGAGTATCAAAGGGGGATACTGTTATCATCTATATGCCCATGATCCCGGAAACCGTGGTCGCTATACTTGCCTGCGCGAGGATAGGCGCCGTGCATTCCGTGGTATTCGGAGGATTTGCACCCAACGAGCTGGCAATCCGCATAGACGACGCGAAACCAAAGGTCATGGTATCCGCGTCCTGCGGTATTGAAGGGGAAAAAATCCTTCCCTACAAACCGCTTCTGGATAAGGCAATCGAAATATCTGAACACAAACCGGGAAAGTGCGTTATCTTCCAGCGCCCACAGGTTGAAGCTCCACTTGTACCGGGTCGCGACTTTGACTGGGAAACCCTGATGAGCAAATCTCAGCCGGCGGATTGCGTTGCGGTATCGGCTACAGATCCCCTTTACATACTTTATACGTCCGGGACAACCGGCAAACCGAAGGGCGTGGTGCGTGACAATGGCGGTCACGCCGTAGCAATGAAATGGTCGATGAAATACCTCTACGACATAAATCCGGGTGAAGTCTACTGGGCCGCGTCTGATCTAGGATGGGCTGTCGGTCATTCATACATCGTGTACGCCCCACTGCTGACAGGCTGCACGACCGTCCTGTATGAGGGGAAACCTGTCGGGACTCCGGATCCGGGGGCATTCTGGCGCGTCATCTCCGAACATGGAGTTTCAGCACTGTTTACGGCTCCGACAGCATTCCGCGCCATAAAGAGAGAGGACCCGGATGCGGAATATCTGAAAAAATATGATATAGGCTCGTTGCGATATCTGTTTCTGGCAGGAGAGCGGCTTGATCCTGACACCTACCACTGGGCTGTTGATATGTTGAAGATACCTGTAATCGACCACTGGTGGCAAACGGAAACAGGGTGGGGCTGCGCTGCTAATTGCATGGGGATCGAGCCGTTTCCAGTAAAAGCGGGATCCCCCACAAAGGCCGTCCCGGGATATGACGTGCAGATCGTGGATTCAGAGGGGATACAACTCCCTGCCGGGGAAGACGGCATTATAGCAATCAAACTTCCCCTTCCCCCGGGGTGCCTGCCGACCCTGTGGAATGACGACAAGCGATATCTTGAATATGTAACCGAAATACCCGGGTTTTATGTGACCGGCGATGGGGGCCATATAGACGAAGACGATTATCTCTTTATAATGGGTCGCCTTGATGACGTCATAAATGTGGCAGGTCACAGGCTCTCTACCGGCTCCATGGAAGAGATCATGGCCGAGCACAGGGATGTAGCAGAATGCGCCGTGCTTGGAGTGAATGACCAGTTAAAGGGCCAGGTCCCTGTCGGGCTTGCCGTCCTGAAATCCGGGGTTGATCGTGATCCGGATGAAATCGCCAGAGAACTGGTACAGATGGTGCGGTCAGGTATCGGGGCTGTTGCCTGTTTCAAGCAGTGCGCCCTCGTCAAGGCTCTGCCCAAGACCCGCTCCGGCAAGATACTGAGAGGAACCATGCGCAAGATAGCCGATGGCGAAGATTATGCTGTTCCCTCAACGATTGAAGATGAAACCGTTCTCAGCGATATTGAAGAGTCAATAGCAAAGCTAGGCCTGGGAAAATAAAACCAACTGTAGGGGGCAAACCTTTACAATTGTAAGCGAAGCGCATATGCGGCAGAACAATTGATCTTCATGGAGTTTTGTTGTCAGCATATGAATTCACGGATGAGCCTGATAGATATAGGGAGAGAGCTGGGTTATGTGAGTGTCGCCGCCATGAGCCAGAATCGTCGGCGTTTGCATGAACGAATGTGGAAGGATAAGTCGCTTCGCGAACAGTATGAAACGATAGGGAAGAAATTAGCTTAGTCAATAGTAAAGGTCTGGCCCCCTAGCGTCCTAATTTATCCTTGACATATTTTCCTTTATTTTCCATAATTTCCTCGGCTTGTTGAAATATTTAATCTGTAAATGCCAAGTATTCTGACATTGTGGAAAGCGTCAATAAAGAACTTACTTCGCAATATCGGGTTATATTGAAAGGTGCGAATATTTTTACGCTTAATAAGTTGTTATGTGGAGAGATCAGATATGGCACTGATGGAGGACATAACCCTGACAGATTCTATAGAAATCAAGACAACACCTGAGAAGATTTTTGATTTCCTTGTTCATCTTGTTGATGACGAAAGCTATCGCGCTTGGCATCCTGAAGACCATGTAGCTCTCCGCTGGCTAAAAGGAAACCCTTGGGAGGAAGGCTCTGTTGCCTACGCTGAAGAATACCTCCACGGAAAATTGCATAAATTGAAATTCCTTGTCACCAGGGTAGTTCCAAACAGAGAGATCCAATATGTCCCTGCATCTCGGTTTCTGAGGAGATATTTCCCGAAGAACACGTTTCACCTGGAACCAAAAGAAGAAACTTGCGTTTTCACCGCTACAGGTACTTGCCGGGTTGGCTGGCTTGTCAGAACCTTTGCCGGAAACAGACTTAATCGTGGTCTATCAAGTGTCCGGAAACACATGAAAGAAGAGGGTG
>JAUXBI010000134.1 GCA_030619435.1 Syntrophaceae bacterium | reverse complement strand
GGTGTTCTGTTCCCTGAGTTTATGGATTACGGGCAACAGATCGCGAAAGGGAACAATCCTGCTGTAGTCCATCTCCGGAGCGATGGCCATAGCGGTATTGTTGAACACGGTTGTGTCCACCCCCTTAGCGCGAAGAGACTCGTAGAAATTGCCGTCAAAGAGATCAAGATATTCTTCACGTGTCTTTATGACTGGCGTGCCTGCCCGATCAAGACATATCCTCACGAATTCCTCGTAAAAACTCAGGGAATCCGCGATAACACCATCAAAATCAAAAAGAAACAGTTTTGTACTCATTCAGCCAATCCTTAATTAAAAACTAAACATTCAGCATTAACAATTATGCCAGATCCTTGATCCCTTTCCCGAACGGCGCTGTAATAATTCCCTTTTCTGTTATGATGGCGGTTATGTATTGTTTCGGGGTTACATCAAAGGCGGGATTGTACGCGTTGAATCCCTCCGGCGCGATTTTTGTGCCGTGGAATTCCAGCACCTCTTCCGCTTTTCTTTCTTCAATGGGGGTTTCATCCCCGGTTTTTGCATAACAGTCTATTGTTGAAATGGGAGCCGCCACGTAAAATGGGATTCCGTTTTCCCCGGCCAGGACGGCGAGGCTGTATGTCCCTATCTTATTGGCCACGTCGCCGTTAGCCGCGATTCGATCCGCGCCCACTATAACAAGATTAACCATCCCCCGCTTCATAAAGGAGCCCGCCATGCTGTCGGTTATGAGCGTGGCGGGAATGCCTTCATTTTTCATCTCCCACGCCGTCAGTCGTGCTCCCTGGAGTAAGGGTCTGGTTTCGTCCACCAGGACATGAATCTTTTTTCCCTCTGTATGGGCGGCGCGTATAACTCCCAGCGCTGTTCCGTATCCGCCGGTTGCGAGTGCCCCGGCATTACAGTGAGTCAGAATGGTATCCCCGTCCTTTATCAGGTGCTTCCCATGAGCTCCCATCCGCCGGTTCGCGCGGATGTCTTCTTCCAAGATCCGCAGGGCCTCTTCTGTCAGGGCTTTTTTTACGGCATCCGCTTTCATATGAGGGGTAGACATGAATTCTTTTTCGGAACGGGACTTCATCCTGTCTATGGCCCAGAACAGGTTTACAGCAGTGGGACGAGTCTGGGAGAACGCGTCACAGATTCTGTAGAAATCCTCCTTCATCCGTTCTCCGGGTGAGTTTAAAACGCCGAGAGCAATGCCCATCGCGGCCGCTATCCCCACGGCGGGCGCGCCCCTTATAATCATATCATTGATGGCGGTGATGACTTCCTGATATTTCCGGCAGGTAATATATCTTTCTTCATGCGGGAGGGCTCTCTGGTCGATCATTACCACAGTGCCACTGGCCCAGGATATGGTTTTTATCATAGTATGGAAAGTTTCTTTTCAAGCAGCTCATTGACAATTTTGGGGTTTGCTTTGCCGCGGGTGGCCTTCATTGTCTGTCCCACGAAGAAACCGAAAAGCTGATTTTTGCCGCTTCTGTATTGCTCGAGTTGTTTCTGATTTGCCTCCAATACCTCTTCCACAATCTTTTCCAGCTCCGCGGTATCGGTAATCTGAACGAGGCCCCTTTTTTCCACGATCTCCCTGGGATTTTTACCCGACTCCCACATATCCTCGAAGACCTCTTTGGCAATCTTTCCGCTGATCGTTCCATCTTCTATCATGTCAATCAGATCCACCAGTCTTTGGGGAGTTACCGGACTTTCTGTTATCTCAAGTTTTTCTTCATTCAAATATGCCAGGAAGTCGCCCATAACCCAGTTGCTCGCGGTTTTCGGTTTTCCGCAGAGTCGTGCCGTTTCTTCGTAATAATCCGCCAGATCACGGCTTGCCGTCAGGACACCAGCGTCATAGGAAGGGATACCGTATTGTTCGACAAACCGCTCCCTCTTTTCCATGGGAAGTTCGGGAAGGGTATTTTCTATCTCTTCTTTCCACGTGTCGGATATTACGACAGGGACGAGATCGGGTTCAGGGAAATACCGGTAGTCGTGCGCCTCTTCCTTTCCCCTCATCGAATGGGTGACCCCCTGTGGGACGTCCCACAATCGTGTTTCCTGTACGACGCGTCCTCCTTTCTCCAGGATGGCGCGCTGTCTCTGTATCTCATATTCGAGGGCATGCTGTACGTTGCGGAAGGAGTTCATGTTCTTGAGTTCCGACCTGGTCCCTAATTTCAGCTGCCCCTTCGGTCTCAAAGAAACATTGGCGTCACAGCGAAAACTTCCCTCTTCCATATTGCCGTCACATATCTCAAGATAGACCAGTATCTCGTGCAGCCTCCGGAGATAATGGACCGCCTCATCCGTGTTTCGCATGTCCGGCTCGCTCACGATCTCTATCAGGGGAACTCCCGCCCTGTTGAGATCGACGTAACTGGAGGGGCTTGATTCATCGTGGATGGATTTGCCCGCATCCTCTTCCATATGTATGCGGGTAATCCCGATTCTCTTCTTCGCGCCGTCGATTTCAACATCCACGTATCCGGCTTCCGCTATGGGATGGGCAAACTGTGTGATCTGATATCCCTTTGGAAGATCGGGATAGAAATAGTTTTTTCTTGCCCATGTGCTTGTCCCGTTTACCCTGCAATGGGTTGCAATGGCCATCTTCATCGCATATTCCACAACCTTTTTATTAAGTACCGGGAGAACGCCGGGCATCCCGAGGCAGACGGGACAAGTGTTGCTGTTTGGCGCCTCGCCGAACCTGGTCGAACAACCGCAGAATATCTTGGTTTTGGTAAGGAGTTGGGCGTGTACTTCAAGCCCTATAACCGGTTCGTATTCCATTACAGGTTAGGCCTCCTCCTCTCTATTGTCGAGTTTTTCTCGTAGGCGGAAGCTATCTGAAGCAGTTTTCCCTCTTCAAAATGGTTTGCCATAAACTGAACCCCTATGGGTAGGCCGCTTTTCGTGTAACCGCAGGGAACGGATATCCCCGGTATCCCCGCCAGGTTTGTTGACAGTGTGAATATATCGAAAAGATACATCTGCAGGGGATCGTCCAGTTTTTCCCCTATCCGGAATGCCGGAGCAGGTGTTGTAGGCGTCAGGATGACGTCGCATTTTTTAAACGCTTTGTCGAAGTCGTCTCTTATCAGGGCCCTTACCTGTGACGCTTTCTTGTAATACGCGTCGTAATATCCGGAGGAGAGAGAATGTGTGCCCAACATTATTCTCCTCTTTACCTCCGCCCCGAAACCCGAAGAGCGGGTTTTCTTATACATGTCCAGGAGGTTTTCTCCATCCCTCGTCCTGAACCCGTATCTGACCCCGTCATATCGGGCCAGGTTCGAGCTGGCCTCTGAGGGCGCTATGATATAATAGACCGCGACACAATATTCGGTGTGGGGGAGCGATATCTCAAGACATTTTGCGCCGAGACCCTCCAGGATTTTAATGGTCTCATCCGCCGCCGCCTTAATCTCCGGGTCGATTCCTTCAATAAAATATTCCCCGGGGATGCCTACCGTCCAGCCCCTGATATCCCTTGAAATAAATTTTGTGTAATCGGGAACCTCTGCGGGGACGGAAGTGGATTCGTTGATATCGTGACCGGAGATCACATTCATCATAATGGCGCAATCTTCCACATCTTTGGTAACAGGTCCTATCTGGTCCAGAGAAGAGGCGAAAGCTACCATGCCGAAGCGTGAGACTCTCCCGTATGTGGGTTTCATCCCCACGACGCCGCACAGGGCTGCAGGCTGTCTGATGGAACCGCCTGTGTCGGTACCCAGCGAGGCTATACATTCGTCGGCGGCAACAGCGGCGGCTGAACCGCCACTGGACCCTCCGGGTATACGCTCCAGGTCCCATGGATTCTTTGTTATCCCGAACCAGGAGGTCTCGGTAGAGGAACCCATAGCGAACTCGTCCATATTCGTTTTTCCGACCAACACCGCGCCGGCATCCTTCAATTTACTGACTACCGTAGCATCATAGGGGGGTATGAAGTTTTCAAGGATGCGTGAACCGCAGGTTGTTCTGACACCTTCTGTGCACAGGATGTCCTTGAGAGCTATAGGTATGCCGGTCAGCTCACCGGCTTTCCCCTCTTTTATCCGCCTGTCCGCCTCGCGGGCCTGCCAGATGGCTGATTCCTCCATCAGCGTTATATACGAGTGCACCTTTTCTTCCACAGATGCTATCCTCCGGTATACAGATTCTGTAATCTCAACGGAGGTGAGACTTCCATCTCTCAGCTTTTTCTGCAGTTCATGAATGGTTAACCGGTTAAATTCCATTTTTTTCCTGAAGGGGTAATTGAGATGGGCACTATTCTATAACCCTGGGAACACCGAAAAAGCCCATGTTCCCGTCCGGGGCGCTGGCAAGCGCAATCTCTGCCCCTATCGATTTCTTCTCTGTATCATCCCGGAGTACATTGTCGAGAGAGATGGCATGTGTCACAGGCTGAATTCCTGCGGTGTCTATCCTGTTTAATATGTCCATATACACTAGGATGGTGTTGAGCTGAGAGGTGAGTTTCCCCTTCTCATCTTCACTGAAGTCCAGCCTGGCAAGGTGGGCGACATACCCCACTTCTTTCTTTGTTATCTTCAATCTGTGTTCTCCTGCTCACCGATTCGGATCTTGATCCGGGACAACCCGGTTCTGCGATTACCGGTGGATTTTCTATCATATAACCATGTAAGTTGCAAATCACACGATCATCCGCGCCCCATCCCGGATTGCGTGTTCAATGTTTTATTGACATACAGGGCCGTCTTTCTTATACTTTTGTTACGCGAAAGAAAGCGTCTGTCACATATCAAAGAGAGATAAAGGGTGAATAATGTAATATTTGGCTTAAAGGTTGATTTTTGGGGACATGAAGAGATGGAGCTGCTTGCTGACCTCCCGGAAAGAAATATTTCTCAGCATAAATTAAGGCCAGGATCCATTGAGAAGGGGATATATGTACGGTTATTCAATAGATGGTGTTTTAGTTCACCATCAGTCCGACAGTTAAACAGGAGTGATAATCAGGACAGCACGATCCGACAATTGGAGCCTTTATGGGTGTCAGAATTACCGACAGTATTAAGGAGATAGATAAAAGGGGATGGGACGAGATTGCAGGCAATAATGTCACGAGCAGTTATGGCTG
>JAUXBI010000046.1 GCA_030619435.1 Syntrophaceae bacterium | reverse complement strand
GCCTAGCGTATGGCAGAGTCCATCCACGATGCCGGGCAATCGCCCCGTTTGCTACCTTTATGTCCGGGCTTTTCTTGTAAAGGACTCCAAGGTAGGGAACATCGCCCCGGTTGAGAAGCGATAGTTTGAAATCAGGGTCGGCCCTCAGCGCCCTTATCCAGTTTATGAGCTCTCTCGTGGCAGGTTTTTTTTCTATGCCGTCTATTTTTCTCAGAGCGTAAAAGGTTTTGATGCAGGCATCTGTTGTTTCCCTTCCCAGGTCAGGGAAGTGAACATCTATAATCCTGCGCATGGTATCCTCGTCAGGGAAAGCAATATGATGGAAATTGCAGCGTCCGAGGAATGGATCGGAGAGATCCTTCTTGGCGTTGGAGGTAATGATAATAACGGGACGGTGCTTCGTGGAAATGGTTTTATCTATCTCAATAATATCGAATTCCATCTGATCCAGAACATCCAGCATGTCATCCTGAAAATCCGTATCGGCCTTGTCGATTTCGTCAATCAGAAGTACTGTTCTTGTATCCGCAACAAACGCCTGCCCGATCTTCCCCATCCTTATATATTCTTCGATATCACTGACATCCCTGCTGGAATCACTGAATCGGCTGTCGTTAAGGCGCGTCAGTGTATCGTACTGATACAGCGCGTCCACCAGCTTCATGCTTGATTTAACATTCAGGACGATCAGGGGCATGCCGAGGCTCTCCGCGATGGCGTAAGCCAGCATGGTCTTACCCGTTCCAGGCTCACCCTTGAGAAGAAGAGGCATCTCCAAGGCCATCGAGACATTAACAATCTCGGCAAGTTCACCATCCAGAATGTACCGGTTGGCACCCTGAAATCTGCTAAAGTTGTTCTGAACCATAATTTTCTAATCCTTTTGTTTGTATTTGTTTTGGGTCTTGAACTTCACCCATAAATTGAGATCTTTTCTACACGTCTCTTGTCCACAGAGATGCCATGGCAGATCCGCCCCCGACGCACAGGGATGCCCCGCCAATGGCTTTGTCCATCTTTTCCAGTTGATAGTAGAGAGACACGATTATGCGAAGCCCGGTGCACCCAACCGGGTGTCCCAGCGCTATCCCGGAACCGTTGAGGTTAACATTGTCCATGCTGAGCTCTATGCCAAAATCATCCCTGATCATCCTGCCCACACCAAGAAACTGTGCGGCAAAGGCTTCATTGATTTCCCAGTAATCCACATCCTCATATTTCATGCCGGCCTGTTTGAGGCACTTTGGAATGACGACTGCCGGTCCCAGCCCCATTACCTTGGGGTCAACGCCCTCGCTGCAGATATTTATCAGTTTCATGAGGGGTTTTATCCCCAGCTCATCGGCCTTATCCCCGGACATGATAACCGCCGCCGCGGCTGCGTCATTGATCCCGGAGGCGTTAGCAGCTGTAACTACTCCGTCCTTTTTGAATGCGGGAGACAGCTTCGCCATGGCCTCAAGATTGGCGTCGGGTATCATGTGCTCATCGGTATCGAATATCTTTACACCCCTTTTTGACTTGATTTCCACCGGGACTATCTCGCGCTTGAATGTACCATCCTTGACTGCCCTAGTGGCCCTCTGGTGGCTGACCAGGGCCAGCTTGTCGCACTCTTCACGGGTAATACCGTATCTCTCGGCTATATTCTCCGCCGTTACTCCCATATGCCCCGGGACAAGTTCATCGACCAGACCATCGCGGATTATATGGTCTTCTATCTTGCCAGGCCCCATTCTATAGCCCATCCTTCCCTTAGGGATCAGATAGGGGGCGTCCGTCATATTTTCAGTCCCTATCACGAGACCAATTTCGGTCTTGCCAAGCATAATATTGTGACAGGCTATTTCCATCGCTCTCATTCCCGAGGCACAATTTTGATTAACAGACACAGCCGCGCTCCGATGAGGAAGACCTACTCTCATTCCCACCTGCCTGGCTGGAAGTGAACCCTGCATTCCGGGAAAAACCTCTCCCATAACTATCTCATCAATAATTTCTGCGGAAATACCAGCCCTTCTAACAGCTTCGTTCCCGGCGGTTATGGCAAGATCCCTTGCTGTCACATCCTTCAGGCTACCCATAAATTTCCCGATCGCAGTTCGACACGCAGATACAATGACAACATCTTTCATTACGATATAAACCCTCCTCTATCCTGAGATTATTAATACCGTCTTTTTTCTCTTCGACTACGGCAAAACTACAAACTATACGGCTGCAAGTTCCTCAAGACCCTCGCAGTCGAGCACTTTTATATGTTTACCTTTTACTTCTATTATATGTTCTCCCACCATCTTTTTCAGTACACGTGATAATGTCTCCGGGGTTGTTCCCAATATCTTGGCCATCTCTTTCTGATTAACGGCCAGTTCCATATCATCACCCTTGCTGCAAACTTTTTTCGGGGTTGAAAGGAGAAGAAATGAAGCAACCCTTTGAGGAATTTTCATTAGTGACAACGTTTCGATCATAACCATGGAGTCCTTGAGCATGCAGGACAGTACAGATATCATATTGAAGAGAATCGTCGGGTCCTGACGGCCCAATGCCTCAATCATATCTACGGGAAAGATAAGAAGAGTACTCGGTTCAAGAGCCATGGCATTTGCAGGAAATATAAAGTCTGAGGAAGTTGCACACATTCCAAACAACTCACCCGGGCCAAACAGGTGAAGTGTCTGCTCCCTGCCGTCAACAGAATTCTTGAACATCTTTACCCTCCCCCGGGCAATCATATAAAATTCGCGAATCTTATCATTTTCAGCTATAATAAGTTGCTTTGATCTGTATTTCTTTTTGCGCGTGAAACTTGCCAGGGTCTCAAGTTGCTTTTTCGATAGGCCTCTGGCCAAAGGAACAGAACTGAGAAACTCAATGATATCCATGGATTTTCCCTCCCTATAAAAAATTGATTTATATCAATGATTCACATCAATGATACAGACAAAAAAATATTGTATAAGCCACGCGACGCGCCGACTATAACAAATACAATAAATTATTCAATAAAAAAAACAATACAAGAAGGAGGGAAAGAGAAAATGAAGAAGGCTGATGTAGTTGTTTTGGGGGGATTGTCCGGAATTACAGCCGGAGTAAGTTGCAAACGTCACTATCCTGAAAAAAAGGTTATTCTTGTCAGAAAGGAAGGCACTATCCTTATTCCATGCGGCATCCCTTATATTTACGGTACGGTGGGAGGTCCGGAGAATAATGTCATACCGGACGGACTGCTGGAAAATAACGGGATAGAACTCATAAAGGGAGAGGCCGTGGATGTGGACAGGACAAACAAGATTGTTTCTCTCGCGGATGGAGAAACCATAGAATACGATAAGCTGGTATTCGCCACAGGTTCCGGTCCGCTTGTGCCGCCTATACCAGGTGTTGATAAGAAGAATGTGTTCCCCGTGAAAAAAGAGTTTGACTACCTGTCCGATGTTCTGGAGGCCTTGATCAAGGCAAAAGATCTCGTGATAATCGGCGGCGGTTTTATCGGGATGGAGTTTGCCGATGAATGCAGGAAAGGAAGAGACATTAATGTGACCGTGGTAGAGGCGCTTCCCCACTGTCTTCAGATGGCAATGGATAACGAGTTCTGTGATGAAGCACAGGTCAAACTGGAAGAGGCTGGCGTAAAGATACTGGTCAACGAAAAAGTCGAGGTCATACTTGGCGATGACAGTGTAACCGGTGTGAAGCTGGCGAGTGGCAAAGAAATCAAGGCAGATATGGTAATCCTTGGAATCGGCGCGGTTCCCAACACTGAACTTGCACAGAAATCCGGCCTTGAACTGGGCTTCAACAAGATGATAAAGGTCGATCGTTACATGCAGACTTACACCGACCCCGATATTTACGCCTGTGGCGATTGCGCCAGGAAGATATCCTTTTTCGACGGAAGACCAACTGCTGTAATGCTCGCGTCAGTGGCTGCTTCGGAGGCAAGAATCGCCGGAGCAAACCTGTTTTCGCCAACCCATCAGAATGATGGGGCTATAAGCGTGTTCTCTACAGTTATTAATGGCAGGGCATTCGGTGTCGCGGGAATGACTGAAAGGGTCGCGAATCAACACGGTGTCCAGATTATAATCGGAAGGGCGGAGGCACCTGATACACACCCGGGAGGTATGCCCAACTCCACACTCACAAAGGTAAAACTCGCGTTTGCTAAGGATACCGGCACCCTTCTCGGGGGGTCGATATCGGGAGGCAAGCCGGTTGGTGAGATGGTCAATGTGCTGAGCGCCTGCATCGCGCATAAAATGACCGCGGATGATATGGTGAAGTTCCAGATGGGTACACACCCGGCACTTACCTCATCGCCAATCGTCTACCCGATTGTGAACGCGGCGTGCGCGGCGGTTATTCCGTTAAAAGGCAACTAGGCTGACTGATTCATTTGAATGTTGCGGGCGCGCAGAAGTTAAATCTTCTGCGCACCTGTGGCATCAATATTCACAAACTATCGAATTTACCTCTCAAACATTCCTCAATACAAATCAACTCCCATCAGAAAAATTGCAATTCCGTGAATATTCATGATAAATGTAAAGAAAAAATGAAAGGATTCATTGATGAAGGAGAACGATATTCCAATCCAGAATAGATCAGGCAATTACCTGCCGGAGCGCCGGATCACAGGTATCGGCGCCAGTCCAAGGAAGAGCGGAAATTCGGACATCCTTATGAAACATATCCTGGGCGGAGCTAGAGGAAGTGGCGTCGCTGCTGAAGATGTACGGTTGCGCGACTATCAGTTTCAGCCATGTATAGGATGTGAGAAATGCAGAAAGGATAAGATCTGTACCGGTCTCAATGATGGAATGCACATCTTGTATCCGAAAATTATAAACTCGCAGGGGTTGGTACTCATATCACCCACGCACAATTATAATGTTACCGCGTGGATGAAGGCCTTCATAGACCGGCTTTATTGCTTTTATATCTTTGATAATAACTGCCCGAGAGGCTGGACAAGCCGTCTGGCGGGGCAAGGACGAAAAGCTGTCCTGGTGGCAGTCTGCGAGCAGGAAACGAAAAAAGACATGGGGTTTACCCTCGAAGCAATGCGTCTCCCACTCGAAGCGCTGGGATACGAAATAACAGGCGAGTTACCCGTTTTTAAGGTGTTTGGCAGAGGAGAAGTCAACAGCGAAAAAGAAATATTGGCCAGAGCCTCAAAACTTGGGGCGGATCTGGCGAAATCTCTCCAAACCTGATTACACAAATGCATCAAGGTGCCACGTTGGACAATTCAGGTAAATACAGGGTTGTGTTTTTCCTTTCACTTGACTCCTCGAAGCCTTGACTCCTTGAACCCTTCTGGTAACAACAACTAATCGTGAGATAATCCATTTATATTAACAACATAAAACAGGGATTAAGCTTTCAACTTGGAGTGCCGTTTGGTTTTATCCAGCTCCATCTTGCGCAGGCGGATGCTCTGGGGAGTCACTTCGATCAGCTCGTCTTCGGCAATGAATTCTATGGACTGATCCAGGGACATACGCCGCGGGGGCCGCAGTGTCACCGTGGCATCTGATGTGGAACTGCGCATATTGGTCAGATGTTTTTCCTTGGTGATATTCACATTCAGGTCACCGGGCTTATTCCGCTCTCCGATAATCATGCCGGCGTAAACTTCAGTTCCAATCTCGACCAGAAGCTCTCCACGATCCTCCATGGCGAGACTCGCGTAGGGAGTAACCCTGCCCGCCCTGTCGGAAACCAGCGTTCCATTCGCCCGCTGAGGAATCCGGCCGAACCACGGTTCGTATCCTTCAAAGATAGTATTCATAACACCGGCGCCCTTTGTATCGGTCAAAAAGTGATTCCGGAAACCGATTAATCCACGCGACGGTATGACAAACTCAAGCTTGGTATGTCCACTACCTTTGTTGATCAGGTTTGTCATGCGTCCCTTCCGTTTGGAAACTGTTTCCGTTATGACACCGATAAATTCTTCCGGGATATCGATCAAAAGACGTTCGGTCGGTTCAAGAACCTGGCCTTTCTCCTCTTTTGTGATTACCTGAGGTTTGGATACCATGAATTCGTACCCTTCCCTCCGCATAGTTTCGATAAGAACGGCCATCTGCAGTTCTCCACGGCCACAGACCTCGAATATGTCGCTTCGTGAAAGGGGCTTGATCTTCAAGGCGACATTCCGCAGGGTTTCTTTTTCCAGACGGTCTTTCAGGTGCCGGGACGTCAGGTACTTGCCTTCAGTTCCGGCAACGGGACTGTTATTGACATAAAAAGTCATTGAGACAGTAGGCTCATCGATATAGATGCGAGGAAGCGGTATCGGTTGTTCAAGAGAGGATATAGTGTCGCCGATTGCCACATTATCAACGCCGGCGACAGCGATAATATCGCCTGATTCTACTCTGTCAACCTGCAGTTTTTCTAGCCCTTCAAAGGTATAAAGAGCTGAAAATTTTATCCCCGGTGTAACTTTCTCTGCTCCGCACAGTGAATAATTCCTGTTCATCTCCAGAATGCCATTTGTCAATCGGCCGAGGGCAACCTGCCCGACATAAGAATCGTAGTCGAGATTTGTTACCAGAAACTGCGGAACCGCGTTGTCATCCGCCTGTGGTGCTGGAACATGAGAGATAATTGTCTCGAACAGCGGCTGTAAATCGACAGAGGTATCCCCTTGCTCTCTGTGAGCAACTCCCGTTTTGGCATTGGTGTAAAGTATTGGAAACTCTATCTGTTCTTCAGTCGCGTCAAGATCGATAAAAAGATCGTACACTTCATTGATGACCTCTGCTATCCTGGAATCGCTGCGGTCGATCTTGTTAATAACCACGATAATGGGCAACTGTTTGGCAAGTGCCTTCTTAACGACAAAACGGGTCTGAGGCAACGGGCCTTCACTGGCGTCAACAAGCAGGAGCGCTCCGTCGACAAGATTGAGACTCCGTTCCACTTCCCCCCCGAAATCAGCATGGCCGGGTGTATCAACAATATTGATCTTGACATTGCCGTACCGGAGAGCGGTATTTTTCGCCATGATCGTGATGCCCCGCTCCCGCTCAAGATCCATTGAGTCCATGACGCGTTCCGCTACCTGCTGGTTTTTCCTGAAAGTACCACTCTGTTTGAGCATTCCGTCAATAAGCGTTGTCTTTCCGTGATCGACGTGAGCGATGATTGCCACATTTCTGATATTGTGTTTCTGCAGATCTGTCATTTAAATCTCCTCTTGAACAATATAAAACCCGGCCTAATCAAAACCGGCGGTAGCTTCTATCAGAAAATGAGACAGAAAACCACTCATTTTTGCGAAGGAGATGAAAATCGGAGATTGCTCTCTTTAAAAACCGGCGAGTGGTTCAGGAATAAAAGAAAACAGTCTGTCTCTACGCTCTAACTGAAGGATAGAAGTGAGAAAAAGGATTCCCGTTACCACTGCCGTTAAACCGGTTTTGCCTTCTTCCTTTATCCCGGCAACCGATTCCGTGTAGGCAGTGCCGTCCTCTTGGGCAACAGAAAAGATGCAGCATACTGCCATACATCCAGGACAGATTTAAGAAACCACCACGCAAGGCGCCGGTGAAACGGCAAACGGATTTCTCGCAGGTGTACCAGACTTGATCTATATAGTAAATGATTCCAATAACCTACGCTCCACTTCCCCTTCAATCTTCGCAGTTACTTCCACAAAAGGTCCCAGAGGTGAATTTTCCAACTTGTTCCGCAACAATTCATCAATTTGAAAAATGCCGGCTGAATTGGCAAGCTTAATCTCAATGCATACCGGTTTTTTTGTCCCCTTTATAATATTCACACTATCCACAGCCTGCGCGGACACGGAATGGATGTTTACTTTTCCCGCTTCAAAGGGAATCCGGGAACGGCCTTTGGTAATGTCTGTTGCGTCGGCTACTTTCAGGGCGCCTGCTTCGATAGTAAGGCACTTCTCTTTCGCATCATGGGCAATAATGGCGTGCAGGGTTTCAGACACCATTGTTGTCAAATCCGGTTCAACGTAAATCCCCTCCAATAATTCGCGTGCTTTGCGAAAGGCTATCAACAGGCTGTATCTTTCATGGTTATCCCGGTGCACCGAAATCCCGGTATCGTGCAGGCAGGCCGCCATCACCACAATCAACTCCGCGTCTTCGCCAGTCAATTCATGATATGTTACCACGCTCGGCTCAACACCACCCTCGACTAACAACCGGATAATGCGCAGGGCGGCATTGGCAACGATACGAATATGCACCTCGCCATGGTCACTGATGCCTGAACGATCCACCGCGTTGACATTCGCGCATTTCCAAAGTTGAAACAACTCCTGATCCGCGTTGATTCGATCCACCAGAGTTCGTAATTTTTTGTTCTTGCGTAAGGGTACTTTGAATTCCATGGCTATCCTCTCTCATCTCATTTCCAGAGCCAGATTTACTGCACTCTCGGCATGTAATCTGGTGGTATCAAACAGAGGCACCGATGCTTGAGCCTGGTTAACCAGTAAAGCGATCTCCGTACAACCGAGAATGACCGCTTCGGCACCTTCTGTTGCAAGTTTTCCAATTATCCGCAGATACTGATCTCTGGATCTTTTTTCAATTTTCCCTAAACATAACTCGTTGTAGATTATATCGTGAACTATCTCCCGGTCAAATTCGTCAGGTATATGTACTTTTAGCCCATATCTGTTTTCCAGCCGGCCTTTATAAAACTCCTGCTCCATTGTGAATTTTGTACCAAGCAGACCTACGGATTCTATTCCCTCAGATATAACTTTCTCAGCTGTGGCATCTGCAATGTGAAGTAATGGGATATTGATGCTTTGTTCTATTTGAGGAGCTACCTTGTGCATTGTATTTGTACAAATAATCAGAAAATCGGCCCCGGCAGCTTCTAAACCTGATGCTGCACGACTCAAAATTTCAGCTGTTGAATCCCAATCCCCTAAATGCTGTAATTTCTCAATTTCATCAAAATCAACACTGTATAAGCATAGTTTTGCGGAATGAAGCCCACCTAGCCTGGCTTTTATGCCTTCATTTATCATCCGGTAGTAAGTGGCGGTTGACTCCCAACTCATGCCACCGATTAATCCTATTGTTTTCATATGCGACGTATCCTTCATCCTTGCAACCTGAGCTTGTGGGTCGTACCCGAATTTTGTGACGTTTCGCGCCGGACAGCAATTAATCAATACTGCTTCCTAATACCAGATTCAAAATATCTTGACAACTAATATTCCAATTATATATAAGAATCTCAAGCGCATAACGTGAGCTTGTAATCGTTCACGGTTTACAGTTATC
>JAUXBI010000133.1 GCA_030619435.1 Syntrophaceae bacterium | reverse complement strand
TAACAGCTCAGGATATTATGGATTATCTTCCTCTTGCGGTAAAGATGGATCGTGAAGGTCTGGATGAGACTGTACGTGAAAGATATGAAGGAGTAATTGTAATATGATAATGCCTTGACTATCAGGAGATGTCGATATTGATGGTGTACTGAAGTATCACGTAGATCAGGTAAATACCCAACAGCCACACACCCTGCCACTTCTTGAATCCTCCATCCCTGTTCATAAAAATGAATGTCCTGAATGAGTAGAGGATAATGAGCATGACGGGAAAGTGAAAGATGAAAAAGTTTGGCGGTATGTACAGTGGCTTTACAGCTGCCGCGGCTCCTATGACAAAGAGGCAGTTGAGCACATCGGCCCCGACGATATTTCCGACGATGATATCCGGGTGACCCTTCCGAATGGATGCAAAGGCGGTCATGAGTTCCGGCAGTGAAGTGCCCAGGGCCACCATGGTGGCAGCTATGACATCCTCAGGCACACCGATTCTGAATGCGATTTCCGCCGCCGCGGGAACGAGTATACGCGCGCCGGCGACGACCATAAACAACCCTCCCACAACCATTACCCAGCACATGCCCATATTTGTGATCCCAGCATCGCTGTGATTCTCTTCATTCGGGCACGTGTCCTGTCTGGACCATCTATAGGTTAAGTACATATAACCCGCGAGGAGTATCAGGAAAAAGATTCCCACCCACCTGTTCAGCACTGGTTGACCGGACATTGAGACGAAAGCGTGGATGGAAATAATGACCAGGAGTGTGGCAACTCCCACCTGCACCCAACCCGTCCTGTTGAGGATGAAGCGATTGACCGGAATCGGTGCCAGTATGCAGGCAAGACCGAAGATCAGGCCGGTATCCGCAATTATGGAACCGACGCCATTTCCCAGGGCGAGACCCGGATTTCCCATCCATGCCGCCATTACCGACACGAACGCCTCGGGCATAGTGGTGCCGAGAGAAATAATGGTCGCGCCGATTACGATTTTGGGAAGACCGGTTTGTTCTGCCAGCGCGACAACGCCGTCTATCATCCAGTTCGCGCCTATGGACAGGAGCGCTATGCAGATGATGATTAAGAGCAGGAGGAGAAGGGCAGAGGCCCCCGCCATCAGATTGTGAAGGACAGTTGCGTCCCACAGCCAGCGAAAAATTTCCATATATTAACCACGTGTTTCCATTAACAATCTCAGGTAAAGCGAGGTGGATTAAGACCGGAATGCCGAATCCACCGATAATCAGCATAAAAAAATCCCACCTTCAATTTCTCTTTAATATCAAACTGAAAGTCTCCTGACAACTCATATCTCATTTTCTATGATATCCTCAGGAGGATAGTTTTTCATGCTCTTTCAGGAAAACCGTATCTTGTGGTTTCAGCAAAAATGTATTACAGAAACAACGTAAACTGGTTTCTATAAATCAGCATCACAGGAGCTTAATAATTATGACAATCTCGCGAAAAGTCGAAGGTTTTATGTCAAAGTCTTCCTGGATAAGGAGGATGTTTGAGGATGGAATAAAGCTGAAGGAAAAATATGGCGCGGAAAACGTGTTCGACTTCAGTCTCGGAAATCCCAATGTTGCTCCCCCCGACAGGTTCAAAGAACTGCTGGCGGAGATTGCGGGGGAGAGCGAGCCGGGTGTCCACAAGTACATGCCGAATGTCGGTTACGCGCGGACCAGGGCTGAAGTCGCGGCGCATCTTTCCGGTGAGCATTCGGTGGACCTGTCTCCGGAACATGTTATTATGACCTGCGGAGCGGGAGGAGCACTGAATGTTGTATTTAAAACACTTCTTGATCCGGGGGAAGAAGTCATCATACTGAAGCCGTTTTTTGCTGAATACACCTTTTACGTGGATAACCATGGCGGCGTTCCTGTATTTGTGGAAACAAATGAGGATTTTTCTCTGAATCTGGATGCCATAGAGATGGCTGTAACAGAGAAAACAAAGGTAATTTTAATCAATTCTCCGAATAATCCCACCGGAAGGGTGTATGACAAGGAATCCATAAAGGGTCTTTCGCTGCTTATCGAGAGAAAGGAAAGGGAATATGATAAAGATATATATCTTGTTTCCGATGAACCTTACAGCGCGATAGTTTACGATGGAATAAAAATTCCCGGCATTCTTGGCGCCTGCAGGAGCAGCATAATAGTCACGTCATATTCAAAGAGTCTGTCCATTCCGGGTGAAAGGATCGGCTATATAGCTCTCAATCCCGGGATATCGGATATTGACAAGCTTGTCGGGGGGATTGCCCTGTGCAACAGGATACTCGGTTTTGTGAACGCCCCGGCGTTTATGCAGAGGATCGTGGAGCGAATGCAGGGAATATATGTCGATGTCGAGCACTATAGAAGGAAACGAGACATGCTGTGTGACGGCCTGTGGAAAGCGGGGTTCGAGTTTAAGAAGCCTGATGGTGCTTTCTATCTCTTTCCCGAAACGCCGATAGACGATGATGTAGAATTTGTACGCGAGTTGCAGGAGAAAAATATCCTTGTTGTCCCCGGGAGTGGATTCGGGAGCCCCGGGCATATTCGTATCTCCTACTGCGTTGACGATTCCACAATTATAAACTCGATGAACGGGTTTGAAGCAGTCATGAAAAAGTATAGAGAGAATTAAGCATACGGAGCGTTAAATGGAAGAACACCGGCCATGGGGATATTATCAGATACTCTCTGATGAAGCGGATCATAAGGTGAAGAGGATCGTTGTCTATCCCGGCAAACGTTTGAGCCTCCAGAGACACCGCCACCGTGACGAACACTGGTATCTGCTGCGAGGGGAAGGTATTGTCACCATCGGCAGTGAAGATCTGCATGTAAAAAGAGGGCAATCGGTGGATATTCCCAGGGACACGTTGCATCGTATGGCAAATTCCGGGACAGAGCCTGTAATGTTTGTAGAAGTCCAGACGGGCGATTACTTTGGTGAAGACGATATTGAGCGGGTTGAGGATGATTACGGACGGGAATTAGCAGAATCGTAAATCGGGTGGCTGATATGGAAACTGTAAAGATTACCATACTTGGATCGGGGACATGCGTTCCCTCTCTCGTGCGTAGCTCCTGCTCTGTGCTTATGGAGATGGGTGGCGCGAGACTCGTGTTTGACATGGGTATCGGCACGATGAGACGTCTCCTCGAATCGGACGTCACGATAGGTGAGGTATCTCATATCTTTTTCAGTCACCTTCATCCCGATCATACCGGCGAGCTGGTCAACTTTCTCTTCGCGAGCAAATATCCGGAAGGGAGCCGGAGACGCGACAGGATCAAAATTGCAGCAGCCGTGGGATTTATGGATTTTTATGAAGGGTTGAGGGATGTGTATGGGCAGTGGATGGAACTGGAAGAGGGAATCGTGGATATTCTTGAGATGAGCAATTCAATGCCGGATTCCATGCAGCTCGGCTTTGCGGCTATAAACACTCTTCCCATGGCACATATAGAAAGCAGCATCGGTTACCGTGTGACGACACCTGACAATACATCCATTGTCTATACAGGAGATACCGGTTACTGTGAAAACGCGGTAAAGCTCGCCATGGATGCCGATTTGCTTATATGTGAATCCGCGCTTCCGGATGAGCTGAAGGTTGATGGTCATCTGACTCCCTCGCTCGCGGGCAGGATTGCCTCTGAGGCCCGCGTGAAGAACCTTGTCCTCACGCATTTTTACCCTGAGTGCGAAGGGGTTGATATCGAGGCACAATGTCGGAAGACATACGGCGGCAGTCTTGTGTGCGCCGAAGATCTTATGCAGATTCAGATCGCGGACGGATGTCTCAGGCTTTTGGAATAGGGGAGATGTGACAGCTTTTATTATGAGTTATGGGCTTTGACTTCAAATATCTTCAAACTGGCCGAATTCAACGTTTTTCCTGACCCTGCCGGAATCAAAAATCCGTCCGTTCATCGCGATGTATACACCCGGTGATAGCAGCTGGACTGCGGCTATGGCGCATCCGATATTGAATTCCGCGTCACTCGACCTGAATCTTGCGGGTTCCATCGAGCCGGTAAGGACTATCACTTTGTCCGGTACTGTTCGTAGTACTTCCGCGGTTTGCACCATGGTATCGGTTCCGTGTGTTATCACAATGTGCCGGTGTTTTTCTTCTGCCACCCTGCCAAGGATTATTTGACGTTCCTCATCAGTGATGTCCAAGCTGTCTTTTCTGAGGATGGATTCGCATCCGTATTCAAAACCGACATTTACTTCCTTCAATATCTCGTGGAGACGGGAATCCCCTATCTGATAGTCGTTTTTCCTGTCGAAATACACCTTGTCTATTGTGCCTCCGACTGTGAAAAATTTGATCTTCATGATTTGCACCCGGACGTTTTTTCTAAGGGACATAATAACAGGTATTTCGATTTGTCAAGATGAAAGGTTTCTGCAGACAATACAGAAAAGGCGCCCCTTCAATCAGGAGACGCCTTTTCTGTACTTGTAACACTCTGAAATATTTACTCGTCCTGGAGATCGACAGCCAACTGTACAAGAACCGCAACCTGATCGTCCGGCACACGGCCACGCACGATGGCACGGCACACACCATTCTTGTCCAGCAGTATCGCGTTTGCGCTGTCTTTCTTGAGATCCCACGCATTCCTTAGCGACGCGTCATAATCAAAAAGGATAACAGTATTGTACTTCTTTGCTTTTTTGCCGCCAATTATTTTAATAAGTGCATCCGGTTTCCATGATGCCTTGCAATCGGCAATTCCTATTCCCTTGTAAGCAACATCTTTAAGAAGCCCGTCATCCTTTGCCTTTTTCATTGCATCGGTGAAATGTTCATTCATGTCGCTTTCGTCCGGATCATTATAATTAACCAGAAGTACCTTGCCCGCCCAGGTTTGCATTGTAAAGAGCTTGCCGTCCGCATCTGCGAGGGACCAGTCGGAAGCTTTGTCTCCTACCTTTAAATCACCCGCGATTGCGCCTGAAACTGACCATAGCAACACCAGCAAAACTGTAAAAAATACCTTTTTCATCTCGTCCCCTCCTTTTTAATTAAAAGCATTGAAAAACTATAGGGTAGCAAAGACTGCATGTCAATGAAAATAAGATAATTCCACTAATAATTTATTGTATCACAGAATCATTTCTTTCCAGTGATGGTTTATTAATCCAGAT
>JAUXBI010000061.1 GCA_030619435.1 Syntrophaceae bacterium | reverse complement strand
TGCACTTGGGGCAACAGCTGCAATCATGATACAGGAAAACTGGGATCTGAACATACAAACCGATGTGTTGAATTGCCTTCGCGCCATAGCCCCGGAGGGACAGTGGTTGCATGACAGAATAGATGGAAATGGTGACGCGCATATGAAGGCGGGCCTTGTAGGCCCATCAGAAATTGTTCCCATACAGGACGGACAGCTTCTCCTCAGCACATGGCAGAACATCTTTTTCTGTGAGTTTGACGGTCCGAGAACGTCGAGAAAGGTAATTATTACACTGACATAGCTCCTTCACCGTACATAGACGGGGTTTGAAAATATCCACGGCCTGTATTTCCCCCGAACCCTTAGATACGCCTCGACCCGATAAACACCCTTTTGCGATATCTTACACGTTATATCTTTGTCAATCGCCTCCGCACACACACCACCATCCTGTATGATACAGATTTTCCCTTTTTCGGGAATCTTAACACACAACAATGCCTCCCCTTTCAGAGAAAATTCATCGCCCATTGTAACTTCTCTGTTCAGATCGGAGAGAGAAAAAGAAAAGCCTTTCGCGTCGCGGAAATATTCCATGGCTACATATGCCCGGCCATTTTTGAGAGCACCCAAAAGGACATTCATGTCTTCTTCGGCTTCTCCCTTCAGAGGATTATCAAGCAGCAGATGAGTCCTGATAAACCGGAATGCCCTCTTAAAAGGGAAAATACCTACTGTCATTCCCAATATCTTCCGCGGGGTATCATGGTTGTCCAGCTCACCGATACCCACAACCTTGCCCTCCTTATTAAGATGGTCCCATCTTTTCAGGGTTATCTCCCTGGGCCCCTTTAAGACATAAGCGGGAAAGAGGTACGCGACCAGTGCGTCCGGAAGGCTTTTCAGGGCAGACTGCCAGTCGGTCATAAAATCCCATACTCCCATCCCCGTATAGCCGGAGACTGACCAGTCCTGCCATGGAAAATGTTTCACGTGAAACTTTTGCGCTCCTTCGTGATCCGGATGGGCTATAAAACCAATTCCCCCCAGCGCATTCACCCTGTCTATACAATCCTGCGGTCTGTACCCTTTATCGTTTTCGTCGACGATAAACTCCTCATCTATACCAAACGCGAGATAGTGATTGAATCGCGGTGATATTTCCTGGCCGACCACCAAAAGAATCCCCCCATTCCAGCCTTCCAACCCGCCTTTCCTTGCACCCAATGTGGAATGGTCCGTAAGCATAAGAAAGTCGATACCGTTTTCGCCAGCCGCTTTTATAATCTCTTCTATGGAAGCTCTTCCATCGAAAGAATAAGAGGAATGAAAATGTATGGCTCCTGTGTAATCGTATAATTTCATATTCGCCTCTTTGAAGAAATGACTTCTGTTTTATGGCAACTTCCCGGTGTCAAGGGGGCAACCCCGACAAGTCGGGGCTTTTTTCCTGCAGAAACACTTTCCCGTATTTACAAGCAGGGCGTGGTACTGATTGTAGAGTGGTGCATTCTGTGGAAGATTGTCCATGAAAAGCGCCTGTATTTCTTTATAACTCCAATCCCGGGTAATAATATCATGTCTCTCCAGTATTCTGCGGGTGTAGGCATCAACGACAAAAACCGGTTTGCCGCCGCTATAAAGCAGTATACTGTCCGCCGTTTCCTCTCCGATTCCGTTGACATCCAATAATTTTCCCCGGAGTGTCCACAGCTCTTCATTAAACATCTCCCCCATATTGCCAGCATATTCTTCCTGCAGGAAGCGGAGGAACGCTTTGAGTCTTTTTGTTTTTATATTGTAATACCCTGAAGATCTGATGAGTTCGGCAACGACACTGTCTTCCACAACATAAAGCCTCAGCGGGTCGAGGAGTTTCGCCTGTTTCAACTTCGCTATGGCAATCTCCACATTTTTCCAGTTTGTGTTCTGGGTCAGGATTGCCCCGACGGCAATCTCGAAAGGAGTTTCTCCCGGCCACCAGTGAAGCTCGCCGAAATGTTCATTAAGCATTTTATAAATTTCACACAGTTTCTCATGCATTCGCATCATTAAAAAGACCTGACCCGGACAGGCCGGAATCAAAAAGGCAGTGTTTAATTTTGGATGTTTAATGCTTAATTAAATCCGTTATCATGAAAACACGAAAATCAGGGTTTAATTTCGCGCTTTCTTTCTTTTCGTGGTTTCGTGATTGGCTTTAATTCTTTTGCCATTTTTGCAAGAACTTTACAATTAAGCGGCCAAGTCGTTGAATCAAAAGTCTGAGGTGGAAAAATCGTGGACAGAATGTAAGTCTCGCAAAGCCCTGCCACAAAAAAGCTTTTAGAAAAGCATAAAAAAGGGGGCTGTCGGCAGGTGATCTTTTAACACTAATTGCCGGCAGCCCCTTTCATTTTTCTGCTACTTTCGGATTACGGCGAAAAATTTTGACTTTCCTCTCTGTATGAGCACAAGAACGGTATCCGCAGACCCTGCCTTTGCCATTACATGCTGATAATCTTTCAACGAAGAGATCTCCGATTTGTTAATCCTCCGTACAATATCCCCCGTCTGTATACCTGCCTCATCCGCCGGGCCGCCATTTTTCACCTGTGCGATAATGACTCCAGTTATATTTGGAAGTCCGAGATGCTCCGCGATTTCAGGCGTTATTCCCTGGACGGTCATTCCGAAATACTTCCCGCTCTCTTCGGGTTCCACCCCGGCCAGATCTTTACTCTCCGGACGTTCCGTTACTCTAACCGTAAAGGTCTTTTGCTTGCCGTCCCGCAATATCTTAATCTTTACCTTCTCGCCCACGGCAACGCCTGCGACTATTTTTATAAGTTCATGCGTATTTTTGACAATCTTTCCATCAATCTCAATTATAACGTCCCCTGTCTTTATGCCCGCCTTCTCCGCGGGGTCTCCTTTAAATACGTCAGAGACGAGAGCTCCTTCTGCTGTCTTCAGTTTAAGGTTTTTGGCAATGTCTTCCGTTATGCCCTGTACGGAAACGCCAAGCCACCCGCGTACCACTTTCCCCTTTGTTCTAAGATTGGGCAGAATATCCTTTGCCATGTCTATGGGTATGGCAAAGCCTATTCCCTGTCCCTGGGCAACGATAGCGGTATTTATTCCAACAACCTCTCCATCCAGGCTGAAAAGTGGGCCCCCGCTATTTCCGGGATTTATGGAAGCGTCCGTCTGTATAAAATCATCGTAAGGCCCGGCGCCTATAACTCTCCCCTTGGCACTCACGATTCCCGCCGTTACTGTCTGAGAAAGACCGAATGGATTTCCTATTGCGATAACCCAATCTCCGACACGCAGTTTTGAGGAATCGCCAAGCCTGACAACAGGCAGACCATTGTCAGGTTCAATTTTCAGCAGGGCTATGTCTGTATTTTTGTCCCTGCCCTTTACCGTGGCATCGTATTCCTTGCCACTGGAAAGTTTAACCACTATCTTATCGGCTTTTTCAATCACATGATTATTTGTAAAGATATATCCGTCCTCACTGATTATAAAACCGGACCCCAGGCTTCTTTGTTTGAATTGTTTCTCCGGCATATCGCCGAAAAACTTTTTGAAAAAGTCGTCTCCGCCGAAAAATTTATTAAACCGTGGGTCATTTAAAGGAGACCTGAATCCTCCGGAAGTTATGGTCTTTGTCGTACTGATATTTACAACCGCGGGTTTCAGCTTCTCCACCAGATCCGCAAAAGACGAAGGTTCTCCATTTATTACTTTCACCGTTGAAGCCGCCATGGCATCACGGGAAGACACCTTTAAAGATATGGCAGAAAAATGTACGGTTCCTACAAAAGAAACTATAAAAATCACTACAAGAAATGACACCAGAACCAATAGAAACCTTTTTCTTTTTTTCGTGTCCTCAGAATTCATCGAATCCCTCCAATTTTTTAAAACATCCATTTTAGAATGGATGCTGATTATTCTCTCTTCACGGGATTTGTAAGTTCCCCAATATTCTCAATGGAAACTGTAATAATATCACCGTCTTTAAGGAATACCGGCGGAATCCTTGTAAAGCCTACACCCTCCGGTGTTCCCGTCAGTATCACAGTTCCGGGCAAAAGCGTCATGGAACAGCTGAGGTTGCTGATTATCGCGGCGATGTCAAAAAGCATGTCTGACGTATTGGAATCCTGCATGACCTCCCCATTGAGCACCGAACGCACCCTCAGACGGTTCGCATTTGCCACTTCCTCTTTTGTTACCAGATATGGTCCTATCGGACAAAAGGTATCAAAGCTTTTTCCCCTCGCCCACTGGTTCTTCTGTTTGTGAAGCTGCCAGTCACGAGCGCTTATGTCGTTGGCACAGGTATATCCCAGCACATATTTTTCAGCAGCGCCGGGGAGAACGTGTTTTGCTTCTTTACCAATTATTACGGCAAGCTCTGCCTCATAATCTACCTCGTCGGACCCCGCGGCGGGAAGTAATATTGGTGCGTCGTGACCAATTACACTGCTTGTGGCCTTAAGAAACATTACCGGCATTTCAGGATACCCCACACCTGTTTCATCGGCATGCCGCCCATAATTCAGGCCAAGGGCGATTATGTTCGGCGGAGAGATGGGCGGTAAAAGCTTCTCTATCCGTTCCACCCTTTCCGATATTTCAATATCCCCGAAGATATCACCGTCAATAACCTTTGCCTCGTCCGGCATATCGGGATTAAACACTCCGTACAGCTTTTCCCCGCTCTGCGAGAGGAATCTTATGATCTTCATTCTCCACGTTCTCCATGATTTCCAACTACTACAAATGTTTCTCATCCTTTTCCAAATAATTTATAACATAATCCGAAACAGCGTCTTCAAGCAGGGAAAACTGCACGGGACAACCCATCGACAGGAGTTTATCCATTTTTGCTTCAGTAAAGTACTGATATTGCTGCCTGATTGATTCGGGCATCTCTATATATTCGATCTTGGGCTCAACACCCATAGCGGCAAACACCGCCCTTGTCAGATCCTTCCACGTTCTGGCATGGCCCGTGCCGAGATTGAATATTCCTGTGACTTCCCTGTTTTCAAGAAGCCACCAGATCACTTCCGCGCAGTCCTTCACGTAAATAAAATCTCTTTTTTGCTCGCCGTCGCGGAAATCAGGCTTGTGAGATTTGAACAGTTTCACCTTTCCCGTTTCGCGAATCTGTCCAAAAGATTTGTGAATAACACTCCTCATGTCTCCCTTGTGATATTCGTTAGGCCCGAAGACGTTAAAAAATTTTATCCCTGTAATCTTTTTTTCCAGTCCATTCCTTAACACCCACAGGTCAAGCAGCTGTTTGGAATAACCGTACATATTTATGGGGCGAAGTTCAGTGCTTACACCATCATCATCGGAAAATCCCCTGGCTCCATCTCCATATGTTGCTGCGCTGCTCGCATAGATAAAGTGGATGTTCTTCTCGACGGCCCACTGTGCAAGCTGGGCGGTGTAGCGATAATTGTTCTCCATCAGGTAATCCGCATCCCTTTCCGTTGTTGAAGAACATGCACCCATATGGACAATTGCCTCAACATCAAAAGGCACCTTATCATCGAGAACCAGATCAAGGAAATCGTCCCTGTCCAGATAATCCACAAAACTTCTCTTTACAAGGTTCTTCCATTTCACGGAAGTTCCAAGGCTGTCAACAATAACAATATCGTCAACACCCTCCAGATTAAGCTTCCATACAACAGCGCTGCCTATAAAACCCGCCCCTCCGGTTACTACAATCATCTGAATCTCCTATAATATCGGCAGATATCTCTCCAATTCATACTTCGACACATGCCTTCTGTATAGATTTCTTTCAATCTTTTTATTCTCAACAAATTTGTTAAAGGTATGCTCACCCAGGGCTTTTTTTACAACCGCGCTATTTTCCACCTCCTGGATAGCCTCCACCAGGCTTCCGGGAAGCGCCCTGATGCCAAGCTCTTTCCGCCGCTCTCGCGACATTGTGTATATATCTTCTTCAACGGGATCGGGAAGGGAATATTTTTTCTCGATTCCTTCAAGGCCGGCGGCAAGCATCACCGCAAATGTGAGATACGGATTACAGGCAGGATCCGGACTGCGGTATTCCAATCGTGTCGCCATTTCTTTCCCCGGCTTGTACATGGGAATCCTGATCAGAGTGGAACGATTTCTTCTCGCCCATGAAATATAGACAGGTGCTTCGTATCCCGGGACCAGTCTCTTGTACGAATTAACCCACTGATTGGTAACCGCCGTTATTTCCCGAGCGTGCTTCAACAGGCCGGCGATATAATACCTCGCGATATCGGACAGATGATATTCCTTTGCTTCATCATACATACTATTCCTTGAACCGCTGAAAAGTGACTGATGAACATGCATGCCGCTCCCATTTTCCCCCATAAGGGGTTTCGGCATAAAGGTCGCGTAAATATTGTTTCGCGCCGCTACTTCCTTTACTATAATCCTGTATGTCATAACAATATCGGCCATCTTCAGACCTTCGCAATATCTGAGATCTATCTCGTGCTGGCTCGGCGCGACTTCGTGATGGGCGTACTCTACCTCAATTCCCGTTGCCTGCAGGGTCTGGACTGTTTCTCTTCTGAGATTATCACCCATGTCAGTTGGAGCTATATCGAAATACCCGCCCTTATCCAGGGTACTGGGCGTGTTGCTGCTGTCCTTGAGATAAAAATATTCCAATTCCGGCCCCACATAAAGGGTAAACCCCATATCAGCGGCACGTTTGAGCATCCGTTTGAAGACATAACGAGGATCTCCTTCATAGGGCTTACCGTCAGGGGTCTGAATATCGCAGAACATCCTTGCCACAGCGCTGTTATCTCCGTTGGATAACCATGGAACAATGGAAAAGGTTGCCGGGTCGGGCATGGCTATCATATCGCTCTCTTCAATCCTCGCGAAACCCTCGATCGATGACCCATCAAATCCCATGCCTTCATTCATGCCCACCTCAAGCTCAGAAGGATTGACTGTAAAGCTCTTGAGCATGCCCAGAACATCGGTAAACCAGAACTGGATAAACTGCACATTTTTATCTCTGACAGCTTTCAAAACATCTTCTTTCGTCATCTGATCCATGTCTCTCTCCATTGCTTTAATTTAAAAGAGTAAACTAAGTTCCAGACAAGTTAATGTCAAGTTTTTTATATCGTTTACTGCTAAGGGTAATCTTCCTGTAGAAGTAGTAAAAGACTAAAGAGCATCATGAAACCACGAAAAGAGAAAAAGCGCGCAATCAAATCTCATTTTTTGTGCTTTCGTGATAACATTTTTAATTAAACATAAACATCGCCTTTTTGGTTCCGGATTATCCCGTTTTCCCTTTTCCGTACAGATTGACCTGATGACATATGCCACGAATTATTTTCACATCCCGGGCAAGCAGGTTTGTCTTCGAAAAGAAGCGTCGCACATTTGTCATCCAGTAATCAGGGTTCTGGCTCTTTATGAAGCCTATACGCACAAACATCTCTCTCAGATGGTCATACATCGCCTCGGTCTCCGTCGAGGTGGCCAGCTTCGGGGTAAAAACGGAGGTGAATTCAGAACGCGCGGTAAAGATTTCATAACAAATGATCATTACCGCATGCGAAAGATTGATTGATTTCAGGCCGTCTGACGTGGGAATCTTGACCAGTACATCGCAATATTGAAGCTCGTTATTGGTAAGTCCCCTGTCTTCAGGGCCAAAAACCAGTGCAACCTTGTTGTTCTGAGATATATCAACGATATCTTCCGCCATTTTCCCCGGATATACCATTGACCTTTTAAGGCTTGTGTCTCCTGATCTCCCCGTTGTTCCAACTATGTGATTAAAAGGGGCGAGCGCAAGATCCAGTCTGTCAAAATATTCGATTTTTTCCACTACATCTAAAGCGAAATGCGTTGCTCTCTGTTTAATCTTTTCTCCGTCGGCATTCAGGGGATTGACGACTATAATACTGCTTATCCCCATATTTTTAGCGCACCGGGCAACAGCCCCGATATTGCCCGGATGCTTCGGCCTGTTAAGTACTATCGCCAGGTTTTCCATTTTAGCCTTTTCCAATTTATTTCCCCCGTCCTGTTTATGGTTGCATAAAGCCCGATCCTATTCTAACATCCACACCCGGTTGCATACTATATCATAAATTGCCAGGCTCTGTCATGGCGGGCCATCCTTGAATCCTGTGGACCGGTTACAAATGGAAAAGTTTAAAAATATAATCTCCAGGGCCTCCGGGGATATTGGTGTAACACTCACCGATCATGAGACAGATCTTTTAATGAAATATTACAAGGAACTGCTTCTCTGGAATGACAAGATGTCTCTTGTCTCAATAAAATCCCCTCTCGATATACCAAAACACTTCATTGATTCCCTGACGGTCACAAAATTTATAAAAAATGAGAATTCAAAACTGTTGGATATAGGAACAGGAGGCGGTTTGCCCGGTATTCCGCTGAAGATAAAAATGGAGTCACTCCATGTTACTCTCCTGGATTCATCCCGCAAAAAGGCTTCTTTTCTCAAGAGCGTCATCCGCAAGCTCGGACTCGGGGACATCTCGGTTGTAAATAGCAGGGCGGAATCA
>JAUXBI010000007.1 GCA_030619435.1 Syntrophaceae bacterium | reverse complement strand
GGCGGAATTGACCACCACCGGACATTGCTCAAGCCGGGAAGCTATGATTCCCACAACCCTCTCAACAGAAGGAGTGTCCTCGATCGAGGTGCCCCCAAATTTCATCACAATCATGGTTTTTTCTCCACCTTCTCTTCGGCAAACAGGTCATAATCATCTGCTGAAGATACCCGGCATTTTACAATATCACCCATCTCCTTTTCTCCTGCCTTCACATAGGTGATGCCGTCTATGTCAGGCGCCTGCCTCCTCGCTCTTCCGATATAGTCATACCCCGGAAGATCCGACTCCTCTTCTATGACTATTTCCATTGTGGAATCAATAAGTGATTGATTTATCTCACGGGAGATCAGCGCCTGCTCCTCCATTATAATCCCCCTTCTGAGCTCTTTTACGCTCTCGGGAATATGACCGGGAAGCGCGTCTGCCCCGGTTCCCTCTTCTCTCGAATACTCAAACACCCCCACATGATCAAATCTTGTCTTTCTCACAAACGCGAGGAGCCTGTCAAACCTCTCCTGCGTCTCTCCGGGAAATCCCACAATCAATGATGTCCTCAGAGCCACATCGGGAATAATCTTTCTGGCACTCGCTATGACATTTTTTATAAGTCTGCTGTCGCCCTTCCTGTTCATGGAACCCAGTATAGTGTCATCTATGTGCTGTACAGGAATGTCGATATAGTTGCATATTTTTTCGACATTGCGGATGGTCCTGAACAGTTCGTCATCCAGATCCGCCGGATACGTATAGAGCAACCTGATCCACCTGATCCCGTCTATCAGGGCAATTTCTCTCAACAAAGAGCTCAATCCTGAGGCATATCCCAGGTCTCTCCCGTAAAGGGTGGTCTCCTGGGCCGCTATAATAATCTCCTTAACACCCCCCTGTGCAAGCGTTTCGGCCTCTCGCAATATGTCATCCATCTGCCTGCTTCTGAATTTTCCCCGGACGAATGGTATCACGCAGTAGGAACAGTGGTTGGAGCATCCCTCCGCGATTTTCAGATACGCGGTGTGGGGTGGCGTCGACAACAGACGCGGGTGTGAAGAGTTCATAAGAAAATCAGGTTTTCCTATGAAAGAACGCTGTTCCGGTTGTTCTTCTTTTTGCAGTGACGCAATGAGATCAGCTATGAGGGGAATTTCGCCCGTCCCCAGGAAAAGATCAACTTCCGGAATCTCTTTTTCGAGTATGGTTCCATATCTCTGAGGCAGGCAACCCGTAACTATCAGATACCGGCACATGCCCGCTCTCTTCAGTTCCGCCATACGGAAGATTTCATCAATCGACTCTTCCTTTGCCGGTAGAATAAAGGTACAGGTATTGATAATTATTATATCCGCGTTTTCAGGAAGGGAAATGACCTCAAAACCGCCCCCACCCAGAGCAGCGGCCATCACTTCTGAATCTACGAGGTTTTTGGGACATCCCAGGCTTATGATGTGGACTTTGTTTTTCAATTTATCGGGAAAGCTTTCCGGCTAATACCTTGCGGGGTTTGGCGCCGTCTGATGGACCTACAACACCTTCCGCCTCCATTTTTTCTACAATGCGGGCGGCCCTGTTATATCCTATCTTCATATATCGTTGGACCAGAGAGATGGAGGCCTGACCAAGATCGGTAACCAGTTCGACCGCCTCATCATACTTTTCGTCAAACTCTTCTCCCGCTCTTGCCCCTTCTTGTTCCGGGTTATAATGGGATATAGATTCATCGTAGAAGGGCTTCCCCTGTTTCGCAATAAAGCTTACAACTTCTGTAATCTCTCTGTCAGAAACAAAAGCGCCATGGATACGCACCATTTTCGATGTACCCGGTGGGACAAAAAGCATATCGCCCGCCCCGAGGAGTTTCTCGGCGCCGAGCTGGTCAAGTATTGTTCTCGAATCAACTTTTGATGATACCTGAAACGATATACGCGTGGGGAAATTGGCCTTTATGATACCGGTAATAACATCAACAGAGGGCCTCTGCGTCGCCAGGATGAGATGTATCCCCGCAGCTCGTGCCATCTGCGCGAGCCGGGCGAGAGATGTCTCAACGTTCCTCTGAGCCACCATCATCAGGTCGGCCAGTTCATCTATGACAACAATTATGTAGGGCATTTTCTCCGGAGCCATCTCGGACTCTTCTTCGGAAACCGGAGCAGAAAATCCCGATATCTGCTTTTTGGCTTCGTTTTGCTCCTTCTCCACCAGCCTGTTGTATCGCTCTATGCTCTTAACACCCATTCCGGCTATTACGGCATACCGTCTTTCCATTTCATCGACAGTCCATTGCAGCGCCTGCGACGCCTCCTTGGGATTGACTACCACCGGGTGAAGGAGATGCGGTATTCCTTCATACCCTGACAATTCAAGCCTTTTCGGGTCAATCATTATGAACTTTACTTCGTCCGGCGTTGCCTTGAACAGTATACTGCATATCATGGCGTTGAGAGATACGCTCTTGCCCGAACCGGTTGTCCCCGCTATAAGAAGATGAGGCATCCTAGCAAGATCGGCTATCACCGTTCTCCCCATAATATTCTTTCCAAGCGCTATGGGCAATTTGTGCTTTGATTCCAGGAATTCCTCGCTTTCGAGAACATCTCTGAGGGATACCGGCTCTCTCTCCTGATTGGGGATTTCGATACCGATTGCCGCCTTGCCGGGAATGGGTGCTAATATTCTGATACTCTGCGCCTTCAATGCCAGGGCCAGGTCATCGGAAAGATTGGTTATCCTGTTTATCTTTACACCGGCCGCCGGCTGGAGTTCGTACATGGTGACAACAGGACCCGGCTTAACCTCTGTAACGCTGCCTTCCACTCCGAAATCTGCCAGCTTTTTCTCAAGGATACGGGAATTCATAATAAGACTTTCTCTTTTCATTCTCGTATTCCTGATCTCTACCTTGTCAAGAAGGGTCGGGGGAGGAAGCGTGAATGTTCCTTCCAGATGCAAAAACTCAAAGGAGGCTTGCTCGTCCTTTCTCTTTTCTTCCTGCTTCACAAGCTCATCGGAGATAACCGGGATATTTCTCGACACTCCGGATTTTTTCTGTTTTATGACAGTCTTTTTCCTTCTCAATCTCCCCATTCCTACCACCATAAATGTTTTGAACCTCAGCAGTGTGCTCGACAGCAATATTGCCAGCCTTCTCATAAGCGCCACAAGCGAAACATCAAGCGTAACCATTAGGGATATAACAAGGATAACAGCTAGAATAATGTTGGTCCCCATGTGGTTCAGGTAGGAATACAATACTCTCAATGAAGACTTCCCGAGAAGTCCGCCTGCGTTGAAATCCACGCCGGAAAAGGAGATAGCGCCATATTTTGCCGCCAGAAGCGCCGATATGGCAAACACAAGGCCTACAAAACCAAAGGCGGAAGAAAAAGCCATTCTGAACTTTCCGCCAAGGAACAGCTTGAAAGAGAAGAGTACAAGCAGCACAGAAAAGAGATAGGATGTCATGCCGAAAATTCTGAGCATACCATCGGAGAGATAGGAGCCTACAAGGCCTCCGTAATTGGCTACCTGCACCTTACCGGCCACATAATGCGTGAGAGAAGGATCGTGGGGATTATAGGAAAAGAGACATAAAAATACAAAGGCAGCAATAGCAAGGGATACAATGCCTGTTATTTCCTTGAGCCTTCTATTTTCTCTGCCTGCGTCTTTCTTACTCAAATTCAACCCTCCGATAGCTGATATATCTAATTTAAATTACCTTAATAATCAATGTGGAAATTCCAAGGATCCAGCAGTAATAAGCAAATATACTCAACTTATGTTTCCTGATAATAAAGAGCAGAAGTCTCAGCGTCAGAAACCCGGTTACAGCGGCGATAACCATTCCTGTAAGATATACGGCTATATCACCTGAGGGTATCATCCCGATATATTTTGACTCAAGTACAACTGCGCCCAATATTGCGGGAATGGAGAGTAAAAATGAAAATCTGGCCGCTGTCTCGCCATCCAGCCCCCTGAAGATGCCGAAGGCTATCGTGGAGCCGGATCTCGACATTCCGGGAATCAGCGAAATTCCCTGGACAATTCCGATTACCACGCTGTCGATTATATTCATGTCCTTTTCCACCCTGCCGCCCTGAAACCTGTCGGATATAAACAGCAGTACACCGGTGATAAGCAGCATAAAAGAAACTGTCGTTACGGATGTAAAAAGATGGTGTATCCTCTCCTCGAATGACAGACCTATAATCCCTGTAAATACCGTCCCTGTGATAATATAGAGGGCCATTTTCCTCCCGGCACGCACCTGCATGCTGTCAAGGCCTCTCTCGGAATTCCGGAACCATCCAGCCGGGATAAGTGATGTCAGGATATTCAGAATTTCTCTCCTTAGAAAAACCAGCACCGCCAGAAGCGTCCCGAAATGCAGCATAACATCAAACAGTACTCCCGGCTGCTGAAACCCCTTTATAAAACTTTGCACTATTACCAGATGACCGGAACTGCTCACAGGAAGAAATTCCGTCAACCCCTGTATTACGCCAAGCAAGAGCCCTTCCCAAAGATTCAAAGATTGTTCCTTTCCTATTTCTCAGGAGTAATATGGATAATCCCGATAAATCCCGATAAATCGGGATGGACACACACGATTTTTGTACTTAATAATACAAATGAAGTCAATGGAGAATATATAATTTTCATGCTAACATAAAATCACAAATAATTCATTGACAGCGATACAGTTCAGCAATACAATTTGCGCACTATTTCATAAAGAAACTGCGGGGAGAGACAAATGGTTAACAAAGTTATATTGATTGGAAGACTGGGAGCGGATCCGGAGGTAAGATATACCCAGGATGGTACCATGGTAACCAATTTTAACATGGCCACTGATGAACAGTGGAAAGACAAGAACGGGGAAAGGGTTCAGAAAACGGAGTGGCACAGAATTGTCACTTTCAGAAAACTGGCGGAGATATGTGGCAACTACCTGGCCAAGGGAAGACTGGTCTATATAGAAGGCCGGCTGCAAACAAGGGCCTGGGATGACAAAGATGGTAACAAGCGTTACACCACAGAGATAGTTGCCTCCAACATGCAGATGCTGGAAAGAAAGGAACAGGGAACCTATCAATCGGAAGGACCGGGCAACGGAATCTCATCCCCTGCGAGATCGACGATACCTGAAGACGATGTCCCCTTTTAACGGGTGAGACCTCTAGAAACGAGCTGCCACTTCGCAACCTTTGTTGCGGAGTGGTTTATTTCTTGTCGTCGTTGATCTTCCTGGGGTCTTCGGAGCTTTCCACGTCATCTTGATCCTGGAAAGATTTCTTGAAATTCTTAATACCCTTACCTATGGCTCCCCCTATTTCGGGAAGCTTTCCAGCTCCAAAGATAATAAGTATAATTACCAGTATAATCAATAACTCGGGCATGCCTATTCCGAACATACTTAACCCACCTCTTAATGCAGGGCATCTTAATCCCTGTCTTCCAGTTTTTTTGAAATCCTCTCCCGATAAATCGGGGGTTTTGATGGTTTCCGCTTCTGAAACTAGATTATAAGACTGTTTTTGTCAACGCCTGTTTCACATATCCTCGGGTAGTGTCAGGTGAACGACCTCTCCATGTTTTCCCAGAGAGCCAAGCGGCTTCCCCTGAAAACTGATATTCACACCTGCTGCATTGCCAATAATCAGGTCGAACTTTTCCGATGTCTCTTCTCTAATCCGGTCTCCCGGCCTTAACATGACCTCAAATAACGGCTCTTGATCTTTGCTTATCTGTATCCAGGTTAATTCCGACGCTTTTATTACAAGAGCATAAGGCTCACCTTCACCGGCTACATCTCTGTCAGAAACGACTTCTTCCTTCGGCTGCTCACCTTCAATCTCCGGCTGTCTTGCTTCTTCGATCACTGAACCTGTGCTTTTCATACCATCTGCCGCAGAAAGGTCTTCCGGGTGCTTACCGTCCACCTCCAGCGTTCTGTCTTCTCCTTTACCGACATCACCATCTTTCTCTACCGCGGACACATTCCCGGAGGAGTTGTGAATCTCTCCGACAGGCGGTTGCTCCTTCATTTCCCGGTGGTCATCTTTATTCCATTGATACAGAAGGAAGAATCCTATGAGCGCTATTACACATGATACGATTGCCAGCCAGATCCAGAATCCCGTGTGACTCTTTTTCCTTGCGAGTTTTTTTAATAGTTCAATCTCGTTTTCATCCGGCTCCAGGCCTTCCAGATATTTGTCATAGAGTGAAAAAATCTTTTTGCCGTCAATATCAAGGGCGCTGGCATACGCGCCGATGAAAGCCCTGGCATATATCGGCTCCGGAAGCAGCTTGAATTTTTGCTCTTCAATAGCCTTGAGATTTGAATAGCTTACCCTCGTAGAGAAGGAGATATCCTTTAAGGTAAGCCCCCTCGATTCCCTGACTGACTTCAAATCAAGTGTGGACTCTTCAAGACTCACATTCAATTCTTTTGAATCGATGTCGTTTTCCTTTTTATCCATAGCTTTTATCCATAACGTTGATATGCCGATTCCTTCAGAAATATCGCGATATTTAGCATTAATCCACATGGGAAGCAACAGAAATTGTCTCAATCTCTTAGCGAAAGAAGGTTAAGGGCACTTATAAAGTCTTTAGAAAACAAACCCTTTCCCGACCAGTCGGGACTTTACCACTGTCCCGACGAGTCGGGCTTGGCCCCTCTTACCCAACTAAATTGGAGAAGAATCTAATTTGGAATGTCCGGCAGTTCTGTGATAGTGTTCGGTGCGATGGATATCTTTGAACAACAGGGCGAAGAAGCAATGACCAGGCCTCTGGCGGACAGGATGAGGCCTGAAACCCTTGAAGATTTTGAGGGGCAGGTCCACCTTATCGGTCCCGGCACTCTGCTTTGCCACGCCATCAACGAGGATGATCTTTTCTCGCTTATCTTCTGGGGCCCGCCGGGCTCCGGCAAGACGACACTGGCACGCGTAATCGCCAATGAGACAAAATCCTATTTCGAAACAATTTCCGCTGTGCTCTCCGGAGTAAAGGAGATCAAGGCGATAATAGAAGAGGCAAAGTCGCAGATCCGTTATCACCGGAGAAGGACGATATTGTTTGTTGATGAAATTCACCGTTTCAACAAGGCGCAGCAGGATGCCTTTCTGCCGCATGTGGAGAGCGGGCTGATTACACTTCTCGGCGCCACCACAGAAAATCCATCTTTTGAAGTCATATCGCCTCTCCTGTCCAGAACACGCGTAATGGTACTCGAACCCTATTCCCATGAAGAACTCGCCGCTATTCTGAGACGCGCGATCAGGGACGAAGAGCGCGGGCTTGGTACACTTTCTCTGGTAGTGGACAATGACGCCCTTGATCATATCATATGGGCGGCGGATGGAGATGCCCGCACGGCTTTGAACAATCTGGAAGCAGTGGCATCGCTTGCCCGGGAGACAGGATTGTCTGCCGGAAGGATCACACTTGCATCAGCGGAAGAGGCGCTTCAGAAGAAAGCCCTCCAATATGATAAAAATGGCGAGGGACACTATAACCTGATATCGGCCCTTCACAAGAGTCTCAGGGGAAGTGATCCGGATGCCGCCCTCTACTGGCTGGGGCGTATGCTCGAGGCCGGTGAAAACCCGCTTTTTATCCTTCGCAGGATGATAAGGTTTGCCTCCGAGGATGTCGGTAACGCCGATCCGGCGGCGCTTGGTGTCGCGGTATCCGCCCTGCAGGCATTTCAGTTTATCGGGCTTCCCGAGGGAGAACTTTCCCTTGCGCAGGCCGCGGTTTATCTTGCAACCGCTCCGAAGAGCAACGCACTGTATGCGGGTTTGGGAAGGGCGAAGGAAGATATAAGAAAGACCGGCTCCCTCCCCGTGCCTCTCCACATAAGAAATGCGCCGACAAGACTCATGAAAGATCTCGGCTACGGCAGAGGTTACAAGTACGCCCATGACTTCCCGGACGCCCAGGTTCCTCAGGAATATCTGCCCGAGAAATTAAAAGGCCGAACCTACTACTCCCCTGCCAACAGGGGCTATGAAAAGATCATAAAAGACAGGATGGAAAAATGGTACAGCATCAGAAAGAAGTCTCCCCTTGATGATAATAAATCCTCCCGTTGATGGCGATAATGTCCGTATGCGCATGCGTGGCGTGACGGCATGGAATTTATCCCGATTGAACAGTTTCTGACCGTATCCCAAATATATTGAAATATTTTCTTGACAATGAACAGTCCGGCGTGAGAAAAGTGGAAATCGTGAAAAGTCGGGAACATGAAAATTCATAGTCGCAATTATTATGACATTATTAAGGGTGAATTTTCATAATCGGTCATTTAGTGACTTTTCATGAGTATGTCTTATTGGTGGGGTGGCTGTTTTTTGAAAACGACATAAATTGTACTTTATGTTTCCAGCGCTTAAGGCAGCCGATTATTTTCAAACTACAATAAGGAGGGTAGGTTATGAATAACACAGAAGGAACTGGGAGGGAGTTACCGTATATCGGAGGTGTACTGAAGTTTCGGTTACCTTTCGTTCACTACAGAATAGAGTACCAGGATTTTATCCAGGGCGCGATATTAAGCTGCGTGCCCCTTGGTATCACAGCGGCCTTGGTTAGCGTGTTGGGGATCCCAATCGAAATAGCTGTTCTCATGGTTGTAATCAATAACTTCCTTTATCTGTTGCATACTTCTTTTGGTGATCCATCGGTTGCCGGCTGGATTACTGCCGGAATTCCGCTTTATATCACATATCTGGTCGGATTTGAAGCAGGTCCCGACAGGATCCTGGCGCTTATAGCTTTGCAGGTGCTTGTGGGCGTTATTTTCCTTGTCCTGGGGGTGACCGGTATCGCGAAATATGTATTCATACATTTTCCAATTTCCATGCGTGCCGGCATTCTTCTTGGCGCTGGTATTGCGTCTCTTATGAGGATCTTCAATCCCGCACAGCCCTTTATGGCTAAAATGCCTATTGCCTTTGTTGTCGCTTCACTTGGAAGTTTCTTCATCCTGTTCTCCGCAAGGGCAATTCACTACAGGGCAGAACACAGCTGGTTTGCGTGGATAGCCGGTTTCGGTATTGCACCCGGATTTGTGTTGGGTTACATTGTGGGGTTTATTACGGGAGAAATACCTGCTCCCAAGGGGATGTTTGACCACTTTATCATCCAGATGCCTTTCGGGGAGATGTTTAGTTCATTCAGTGCTCTGGGCCTGGGAATGCCTTCAGCCAGTACGTGGGTTGCCGCAATCTCCCTTGCCATTGTAGCGTATGTCCTTGCTTTTGGAGACATTGTGGTGCTGCAGGCCATGGTTGCCAACTGTAACGAGGTCAGGAAGGATGAAAACGTTGTTTTTGAAGTCCCGAGAAACCATATCATCACATCTATCCGTAATATCTTTATGGGTATATGTATCCCGTACCTTCCGCTCTGTGGTCCTCAGTGGACAGGCGGACAGGCGCTGGTTGTGAACCGGTTTGTACATTCAACACCGGCTCAGGAGCCTTCTTACTGGGGTGGCGCTACCTCCATATTCTGGGGTATGAGCATCGCGATGGTTTTTCACCCGATAGTACAGCTCGTTCTACCGGCCAAGCTGATCGGATTCGGTCTGACCCTTCTGATCCAGGGATATCTCTGCGTATATATTGCTTTCGCCATGTGTACAACTAATGTCCAGCGCGGTATCGCGGGTGTTATGGGCGCGGCCCTGATTTCGGCCAACTATGTAAAACTCTGGGGCAACGCGTTCTGGTCCGGGCCTACACTGGCCCTTATCGTCGGCGCACTGCTTTTCTTCCTGCTGGAATACGGCCATGAAGAGAAGAGCGTATAAGTAAACTTCATTCAATACGTGATTGTTTACACGGTTACTACATCGGCCAGGCTTGTTGCTGGAAAGCCTGGCCGTATTTATTAAAATTAGGAAATTTTGATCAAGGGCACCTTGGTATGGGATGGAAAAGAGAGGTTAAAGATAATCTGCTTGTGTTTATGAAGGCCGGGTTTCCTTTTACCGTGGCAGGGGTAATCATAGTATTTCTCGGACTCTATTTTTTAAAGGAGTGGTTTGCGGATAGTGAATATCTAGTGGCAATTCTCTTTATCTGGCTTGCCCTGTTCTGGTTTATTTATCAGCCTCTGTTCAAAAAACGGATACAGAAGGTGAAAAGCGGGATGAAAAAGCATTAATGTTGTGACACATCGACAGCCAGAGACCCCTGCAAAACACCCCCCCCTTCGCATGGCAGTCCGGTTTCTCGTCAGTCACTATTTGAGGGAAACAGCCTGGATCGCAACCACCCGAATATTGTGTTTCCTCTGAGTACATCGCGGTCGATTTCGCGAAATTGCATCGCCAGATACTCCGGATCAGAGAACCACTCGGCGCGCGTCTTTATGTGCCTGTCTGTATCGAGTTTCCTGATGACAACCGCTGGATTGCCTGCGGCTATTACATTCGGGGGTATATCCTTCGTGACGATTGCACCCGCACCTATTATGCTGTTGTCCCCGATAGTCACACCCTTGCAAATGATTGCGCTGTCCCCTATCCAGACATTGTCCCCTATCCTGACCGCTACGGCCTGTCCCGCCGGCATACTCCGGTCATATATCTCGTGCCAGTCCGAATCTGTTATGAAGGCCCCATGCGCCATCATGCAACTGTCACCTATGACTATCTCCATTGCCGCGCTGATCCTTACGCCGGGACATATCAGGCAGTAGTCTCCTATTCTTATGCATCCATCTTCCCCGAAGTTCGGCCATACGGTCAACCTCACCTTTTTATCGGACGCGGCAATTACGTTCGCGTAATTGCCCAGCGAGACAGGTCCTCCGAATATCTCCACGTGCCAGGGTTTCATGAATGTGGTTCTCTTGCCCAGGCGCTCAAACTGGGGACGCAGAAAGTGGTTCACATACCACTTCTGGAATCTGATATCGAGATGCTTGAGAAAGTAAGGACGGTGGTCTCTCTTCAAGAAAACTATCCTCCAATCTGTTCCATGGGTGGAGTCAGACATGAATAACGATCCTGGAGCCGGCCATTATCATGACCGGCAGCTTCCATGTCCTTCCAGAAATTGTGATTGAACAGGCAGCTCGCGGGTGTAAAATCATAGAGAGCATCATAGGCCAGCAGTACGGAAGCGGTCGTCCATGATGTTTTCTCTTCAGGCCATATGACCGCGTCGGGAAAGGTTACTCCCATCCAGTATGCTCCGTCGTCGTACTTCTTGTCCTTTAAGTAACTGAAAACCAGTTGCGCTTCTTCGTATCTTTCGACAGCCGCAAGCGCCAGCACCAGCTCGGATGTCTCCGCCATGGTTGCCCAGGGCTGGTCCGATACACACCGGACTCCCCAGCCGGGTTCCACAAACCTGGTCCATGATTTGTCAATCCGCCCTCCGGCATCAGCGCCGGTAATCGCGCCGCACAAAACAGGATAGTACCAGTCCATGGAATAACGCGACTTGATCATGTTAAAGTGGTTTGGAAGATTGCGGATTGCGTTGCCCAGTTTCTCAAGCGCGCATCTCCAGTCGGGACGATCTTTCCCCAATCGTGAAGCGATGGCAAGGGCGCATTTGATACTCATATATACAGAGCTGGAACCGGTCAGGAGAGCCATGCGGTCTATAACACCCTCGGCATTTCTGGCCCAGTAGATTTCACCGGTCGGCGCCTGGAGATTGAGCGCATAATCGATACCAGCACTCAGTGCAGGCCACATATTTTTGAGAAAGACAACGTCCCGGGTGAGCAGATAGTAATGAAACACACCTACCGCTATATAAGAAGAGAAGTTGGAGTCTCTGGTTCTGTCTTCCCAAGCACCATCGCGATAAACCGTCCACCAGCTTCCATCGGCAAGCTGCGTTTGGGCCATCCACTCGTACGCGCTCCTGGCCTCCTTAAAATATCCGGCGACGCCGAGCCCCATAGCGCTTTCAACGTGGTCCCATGGATCAGTTTTTCCTCCTTCCGACCACGGGATCTCTCCGTTTTCCTTTTGCAATCCGGCGATAAATGCCCCCATCTCCTCACAATTGACAGATTGCCCCTCTATGCTTCTTGAAATGTCAGGCTCCATATTTGTTATCCTTTTCTGAGATAGAAAACTATGCTTTTGGCTATCAGGGGATTTAACATCTTATCCAGCGTTCTGGTCAGGGGCGGATGTTTGATAATGTCCCATTCAAGAAATTTTCTGTAAAGATTCACGGATCGTGAACTGTCATTATTGTGGCCGACAATGCATTTCAACCACCAGTACGGCGCGTGCAGGGCATGTTTATAACGAACAGACCAGCACTTTGTGCCTGCATTTTCCAGCAGTGAAAGCAACTCCCGTTTCCTGTATATACGTATATGCCCGCCCGGTTCGTTGTGATAATCCGATGAAAGCGCCCAGCATATGCGCTCCGGCAGAAATCTCGGCACACTTACAACGAGGTCCTTACCCGGCTTCAAGACCCTTACAAGTTCGGCGATAGCCGCCCTGTTCCCGGGAATATGTTCAAGAACCTCCGAACATATAACCACATCAAACGAGCTGTCCCTGAAGGGCAGCTTCGTGGCATCGGCCCTTGATATCAGCCATGAACCATCGCTGATGTCATCCATAAGGTACAGGGTAAGCGCGGCTTTGCGCAGGTCCTCCATGTTCAGATCGATGCCCACAACATCTGCGCCCAGGGTCCTGAATACCTCACAGGCATGGCGCCCGGTACCACATCCGACATCAAGAACACGATCCCCCGGTTTTATGTTTAATATTTGAAAATCAGCGGTTAGCATCGATTGCTTCCCGATATACGCCAACAGTTTTCTGTGCCGCGTGTTTCCAGGTAAAGGAACTTTTCACACGTTCGAGACCCGCTATCCCAAGCCGGTGACGTCTGTCCGGATCATCCAAAAGCGATACGATCGCATGCTCAAGCGCTTTGCTGTCCGCAGTCGGCACGAGAATGCCCGCGTCACCCACAACCTCCGGCAGTGCGCCTCCCACGGTGCTTATGACCGGCACACCACAGGCCATGGCCTCGCCAGCCGGCATCCCGAAACCTTCATACAGGGATGGAATAACAGCCATGGCGGCCTCTGCATAATAGTTGGCAAAAGCTTCATACTCGATACGCCCCGTGAACCTGACGCATCTTTCTATATCCAGCTTCCTGACAAGACCCTCTATGACTCCATTTTTCTTCGGTTTGCCTATAACTGTAAGTTTTATATTCCTCTTCTTCCTTATTAACGCGACCGCTTCGAGAAGATATCTCAATCCCTTCAAGGGGGTATCCGCACTGTTAGTTACAAGTATCTGGTCTTCTGAACGTTTTACGTGAGGGAGGGGATAAAAGAAATCCGTATTGATCCCATTCGGAACGACTCTGAATTTGCGGCCTGATGTTTTGAAATCCCTGCTGATATCTCTCTTTGAACATTCCGAAACGGTAATGATATGGGAAAGGCGGCGTGAGACCCTCTTTTGCATGCCGAGGAAAGAATACCACCTTCTCGTCATGAGTTTCTTTAGCAGGGAACCGGCGGATTTGACTTCCACATCCCTGTCGACGGTGATCGGGTGATGGATGGTTGCCACAGTGGGAAAGCCGAGACGCCCAAGACCCAGTATGCCATACGAAAGAGATTGATTGTCATGTACAATATCATAGCGCGGCATCTTTTTCCTGAAGTAGTTATAGGTTCTCAGGCCGAATGTAAAGGGCTCCGGAAATCCGCCCGAGGACATGTCGAGAAGCTCCAGCTGGTTGATTGGTGATGCCAGATCGCCCAGTCTCGCCGGTTTGAAGAGGTGATCGGGATTATACAGATCAAGGTTCGGCAATTTATGGAGTCCTATGCCATCGGCCAGCTCGGGATAGGGAGGACCTGATATGACATCCACCCTGTGTCCCAGCTCCACCAGAGCCCTGCTGAGATAATCAATGTAGACCCCCTGCCCTCCGCATGTAGGGTTACCCCTGTAAGTCAAAAGACATATGTTCAATGGATCTGTATAACCGGGTGATCTAAAAGCCGCGTGCTCCATCATGCAGGATGCCTCATATTTTTTCTGAGAATAGAAGAAATAACAGACTCAGCGTTAAAGGAGGTTCTTCTACCAGATTTATGACCGGGGGTCAACAAAGACAAACTGTTAACTTATGGAAAACAGTTTTCTTTGGGAGTAAATACCTATAACTTTGCCGCCATCACCGCGGCCCCTACCGCGCCGTTGACCTGGGCAAATTCTGAGACCTTTATGGATACGCCCAGCTCTTTTTCCAGCGCCCGGACCACACCTACGTTTTTTGCTACACCTCCCGTCATCATGACAGGCTCCTTCACTCCTACCCTCCTGGCCAGGGAAGAAATACGGGATGCTACGGATTCATGAATTCCTGCTATTATATCTTCCCTGCTTTCACCCTTTGATATGAGCGAGACAACTTCCGATTCGGCAAATACCGTGCAGATACTGCTTATCTTTGATGGACTGTCAGACTTCAGTGACACAACACCAAAATCGTCAAGGTCTGACTCAAGCGCCCGCGCCATTACCTCCAGAAATCTGCCTGTGCCGGCCGCGCATTTGTCATTCATCGCGAAGTCTTTTACCCTGCCATCAGAATCTATTGTCAAAACCTTACTGTCCTGTCCTCCAACATCTATAATTGATCTGACCTCAGGATTCAGATAGTATGCCCCGGCGCCGTGACATATGATTTCCGTTATGGCCTTATCGGCAAATTTTACGCTGTTTCTTCCATAACCGGTGGACACTATCTTTTCTATGGACAACGCTTCCATGTCCAGCTCTTTGAGAAGGTCATCAAATACGTTTTTACCAGCCTGCCGGGCGTTGTAACCGGTAAAGATCACCCTGGTACCGAGTACCCTGCCATGGGCAAGAACAGCTGCTTTGGCGGTAATGGATCCTATATCTATTCCAGCGGTAATCATATGACTGAAGCCCCTCCGTCGACCGAGACAGTCTGCCCGACCACAACCACAATCCTGTCCTTCAAACCATGAGATATATCGTTCATCTTGCTCAACCTTTCTGTTTGATCATCTCCATGAATGCGTCTATCCTCGTTTCCACCTGGCTCTCGGAAAAGCTTCTTTCGTCTATCATATGAGATTCTATAATTACAGAGGGTATCCCTCTCTCTTTTTGAACCGCTCTCTGGATGTCATACTGACCCAGCGAATAGGGTTTGCAGCTCCTGTTGGAATGCATGACGAAACCGTCCACGTCATATTTGTCCACCATTTTCAGCACTATCTTTATCATCTCATCCACGCCGATGTTGAGATATATCCTCGTATATGCCTCAGCCAGGGAGTCAAGAAAATTGTCTTCGTCCATATATTTGAGCTGGCCGCACCACGCGGATGTATAGGTGTCCGCCACGAGACACGCGTCATGCGCCGCGAATTTTTCC
>JAUXBI010000147.1 GCA_030619435.1 Syntrophaceae bacterium | reverse complement strand
TCTCAACCTGCGGAAGGCATCCACCAGCGCTATAAATCCACCGGTTATGGACGCGGTTCTCGTGCCTCCATCAGCCTGTATTACATCGCAGTCAATAAAGATCGTTCTCTCCCCGAAGGCACTGAGGTCTGTTACCGCGCGCAGTGACCTCCCTATCAATCTCTGGATCTCGTGTGTTCTCCCCTTGACCTTGCCACTGGATGATTCTCTTCTGTTTCTTGAGGATGTGGACATCGGAAGCATGGCGTATTCCGCCGTCAGCCATCCCTTTCCGGAATTTCTTAAAAAGGGTGGCACCCTGTCTTCCAGAGAGGCTGTGCATATCACACGCGTATCGCCCATTTCTATGAGCGTCGATCCCTCCGCGCTTGGCAGGAAATCCCTGGTTATCTTTATCTGCCGCATTTCATTCCATTTGCGGCCGGTTATTCTTTTCATGATGTCCCATCTGTCGAAAAATATTTTTTTATACTTCTGGTCAGCGCGTCGGCAATAGCTTGCTGAATTTTCTTATCCCTCAGTTTCTTTTTGTTCTCAAGGTTTGTTGCAAAACCCATTTCCAGAAGGACGGCAGGCGCTGTCAGAGACTGAAGACCAAGAACCGGCGCGTTTATTAATCCCCTACCCTCACGTGGGAACACTTTTCCCATATTTTTTTGGACTATCTGGGCGAACCGGACACAGTTATTCAGGCGTCTGGTTTGCGTCATGTCCTTGAGTATTTCTCCGGAACTACTTTTTTTAGCGGATGGAATATCAGAGACGGGATAATAAATTTCATATCCCTTTGCCTTCATCCCGAAACCGGCATTGACATGGAGGCTTATAAAGAGATCCGCATCCGACTTTCCGGCGATCTTCTTCCGGTTTACCGGAGAAACATTTTTATCATCCAATCGCGTAAGTCTGACATCTATATCATTCGCATTGGATAGATTTTTCCTTACAAGTTTCGCGATGGCAAGGGTTACATCCTTTTCATAAACGCTTTTGGACAGCTTTACGCCCGTGTCGCTACCTCCATGACCCGGGTCTATCACCACCATATGCCTGGCAGCGGCCGCGGATACTGGGAAAATCAGCAATATAAATAAGATTACAACACGCATCAGTCTTTTTGATTCTGCAATCATTTCATCCTCTGTCGTAAGATTCTTTGAGCGAGGTTAGTACAGCAATTTAATGCCGGATGTCAATATCTTTGCGTGATTTCTTCTTTCCGGTAGTGCGAAAGGTTCCTTTTATCCTTTCAACGGATAGAACGCTCTTCAATTTCTTCAGCTCGGAAACAATCATGTTGAGTTGTTTAAGATCCTTTATATCTAATTGAAAGGTGCAGATTGCATCATTGCCCGGACTTGCATTAATATTGACATAGGTCATATTTACCCCCATAGAATAAATGGCATTGCTCAGCTCGGACAAAAGTCCCTTCTTATCTCTGCAGGTTACCATAATGCCAACCGAGAAGGTCTGTTTTTCGCTCACGTTCCACTGTGCGTCAATTATCCTTTCAGGGTCCATCTCTTTTACCATGGGACAGTCAGACCCATGGATAGTTATGCCCCTTCCCCGAGTTACGCATCCGACTATATCATCTCCGGGAAGAGGACTGCAACACTTGGCAAATCTCACCATGACATTATCAATCCCTGTGACTGATATGCCCGCATCGGATGGAGCTTTTCTGAACTTCTCCCCGATTTTTTCCAGAATTCCCTTCTTCTCTTTCCCTTCCTCTTTCTCCTCCTCATCGTGCAACAACTGGTGCGTCACATGCTTTGCCGATACCTTCCCATAGCCTATAAGGGCCAACAGATCATTGACAGTGTTCAGAGACTGTTCTTCCAATATGGCGTTGAATTCATTCGCTTTGATCAGCTTACTGAAATTCGAGTGATGTTTCTTGAGTTCTTTTTCGAGGATGTTTCTGCCCAACAGGATGCTTTCTTCGCGTTCCTCTGTCTTGATCCACTGTTTTATCTTGGATACAGCCCTTGATGTCACCGCATATTTCAACCAGTCTTTGCCGGGGTAATGTCCGCTTTGGGTCATAACCTCCACGGTATCGCCGTTTCTAAGCTGGTACTTCAGAGGAACGATGCTTCTGTTCACCTTTGCCCCTATGCACTGATTACCTACATCGGTATGGATACTGTAGGCAAAATCAATCGGTGTAGCGCCTTTTGGAAAAGATTTCACGTCTCCCCTTGGGGTAAATACGTAAACTTCATCCGGATAAAGTGCCAACTTCAGGTTTTTCATAAACTCCCGGGCGTCCTTGTGATCCTTCTGCATATCAAGCAATTCCCGAAGCTTGTTGATCTGGTCTTCATCCTCACCGGAAGAAACCTTGCCCTCTTTATACTTCCAGTGGGCCGCGATACCCTTGTCCGCCCACTCATCCATTTCTTTCGTTCTTATCTGTATTTCCACCCGTTCCCCGTATGGACCGATAACGGTCGTGTGCAGGGAGCGATAGTTATTCGTCTTGGGCATTGCTATATAGTCCTTGAATCGTCCGGGGACAGGCTTCCAGAGCGCGTGAACGATACTCAGCGCCTCATAGCACCTTCTTTCCTCATCCGAATCAATGATTATCCTGAATGCTGTAAGATCGTAAACCTCATCAAAATTTATGCGCTGTTCATGCATCTTTTTGAAAATGCTGTAGAAATGCTTAGCTCTCCCCATGACTTCAGCTTTCAGGCCAAAACTTTTAATCTGTCCGTGGATTATACCCCTTACCTCTTTTGCATATTCGTCGCGCTCTTCCTGCTTTTTGTCCACGCGCTCCATCAGTTCACAATATCCATCCGGATGGAGGTATTTCAGCGACAGATCCTCCAATTCACCCTTTATCCAGTTTATTCCCAGGCGGGCGGCCAGCGGCGCGTATACCTCAAGGGTTTCCTGTGATATGAATTTTTGTCTGTCCGGGGAATGAAAATCAAGCGTGCGCATGTTATGGAGCCTGTCAACCAGTTTTATGAGGAGTATCCTGATATCGGCAGACATGGCCAGTATCATCTTTCTGAAGTTTTCCGCCTGGCGTTCCAGCTGATCTCCGAAGGTTATCTTGCTTATCTTAGTCAAACCATCCACAAGAAAGGCGACATCTTTGCCAAAAGCCTCCTCCACCTGCTCAAGAGTGGTCAGTGTGTCCTCAACGGTGTCATGCAGTAAACCCGTTATCAGTGTGGCACTGTCAAGCCTCATTTCAACCAGCATCCCCGTCACCTCCAGGGGATGAATAAGATAGGGCTCTCCCGACAGGCGAAGCTGTTCCTGGTGCACAGACGCGGAAAATATGTAGGCCTTCTCTATCATCTCAAGGTCTTTCTGAGACAGATACTTCTGGCTTTCTTCCAGTATGTCGGTTATTCGTATCATGCTTCGGGTCTCGGGGTTCTGAGTTTAAAGTTTAGGGTTTTGGGAACCCTTAGAACCGTGATTTTTATAAGTTATTTATCGTTTTTCTTATAAACCCCCTGACTTCTTCAAGGGGTATTTTTTCGACCTCTCCGGATTTTCTAAATCTTACTTCTACCTTTCCCTCTGCAAGGCTTTTGGCGCCTATCGTAACCCTGAGGGGGATGCCTATCAAGTCGGCGTCCTTGAATTTTACACCCGCCCTTTCATTCCTGTCATCCAGTATGACCTCTACCCCCTCCGCGATAAGGCGGTTGTACAGTTCTTCAGCGGTCTTTGATAACTCCTCATCATTTATATTTACCGGCGTGATTATCACCTGGAATGGAGCAATCGACATTGGCCATATAATCCCGTCCTCATCATGACTCTGCTCTATGCATGCGGCGGCCGTCCTGTTTATGCCGATACCATAGCATCCCATAATCATGTATTTCTCTTTGCCATCTCTGTCAAGAAAGGTGGCGTTCATAGCCTTGCTGTATTTCACGCCGAGCTTGAACACATGCCCCACTTCGATGCCTCTGACGATCCTGAGTTCTTTTCCACAGCGCGGGCATACATCACCCTTTCTTACGATTCTCAGATCGGCATAATCCCTTATCTCAAAGTCTCTTCCGATATTACAGTTTTTTATATGATGATCTTCCCTGTTGGCCCCTGTAACAAAATCTTTCATGCCTGCAAGGGAATAATCCGCGACAATTCTGGCTTTTATTCCCATGGGACCGGCAAATCCCCTGGGAGACCCCGTAACTTCCAAGATGGTATCGTCCATGGCGAGTTCGAGCGAGTCACACCCGAGGTAATTCCTGAGTTTTGCCTCGTTTATATCCTCATCACCCCTTACCAGCACAGCTACAGGTTCGCCGTCACACATGAATATCATCGTTTTTACGACATCCCGGGGAGCAACATCTAAAAACGCGCAGACCTCTTCAATGGTTCTCACATCGGGGGTATGCACCTCCTCCATCGGGGAATATTCCATGGCATGATCTGCCTCTTTCCCCGGCCTGGAGATCTCCGCTTTCTCAAGATTCGCGGCATAATCGCATGAGGTACAATGAACCATCGCGTCCTCTCCGGAATCAGCCGTGACCAT
>JAUXBI010000142.1 GCA_030619435.1 Syntrophaceae bacterium | reverse complement strand
TATGGTGGTAAAAGCACAGTCAATAACCAAGGCTCTGTCCCCTCTCTTTTCCATGCGACTTTAAGGGTTTTCTATGAAGCATCCGGATCAAAACTATGCGATACGGACCGAAGGTGAAAAAGGACGAGATGTGACATTGCATCTGTCCGGTCACCTTGTGACAGAAAATATAGACCGTCCGATGTCCGAGCTCCAATCCATTCTTGATGACTACACCCCTTCGCAACTTACAATCGATCTCTCCGGTATTGATACTCTAGACAGTGCGGGTGCCATGGCCCTCGCAAAAACGGAATACGATGCGAATGCAGGATCAATCCCCTTCAAATTTGTTAATATGACCCCTGGAATGAAAAATACGATGGATCTTCTCAATCGTGAGGCGTTTGCGGAGGATTACACAGGTCGTGACCGGGATACCGGGATACTCGAAAGGATGGCAAACGTATTCCTGGATATCTATAACGATTTCATCAGGATAATGATCTTTGTTGGAGAGCTCCTGAGCGCAATGGTTTACTCTATTCTCCATCCCCTTTCCATAAGATGGACTGATGTCCTTCTCTATATAAAGAGAGTCGGTGTGGACGGACTTCCCATCTTGGGACTGATAAGCTTTCTTATAGGTCTCATTATAGCCTTTATGTCCTCCCTGCAGCTGAAACAATTCGGCGCAAACATATATGTCGCCTCTTTCCTGGCCATCGCGGTGGTCAGAGAACTTGGACCCATTATGACTGCGATACTTGTCGCTGGACGGTCCGGATCTGCTTTCGCGGCGGAGATAGGAACCATGAAAGTAAATGAGGAAATCGATGCTCTTGTCGTTATGGGATTTGATCCTGTAAGGTTTATAGCGGTGCCGAAGGTTCTTGCGGCTATAGTGGCCGTGCCACTCCTCACATTATACGCCGACCTGTTCGGTATCCTGGGAGGACTTGTTGTCGGGGTGACGGGACTGGACTTGACACCTTACACCTATATACACCAGACAATCAAAACTATAACTGTCTTTGATATAATCTCTGGCGTTGTAAAAGCGGTGGTGTTCGCAGTACTTATCAGCGGGATCAGTTGCCAGAGAGGATTTGAAACAGGTGAAGGTGCGGAAGCTGTTGGAATATCAGCCACTTCTGCTGTGGTCTCGTCAATATTCCTGATCATGGTGGCAGATTCCATTTTTGCTATTGTTATACATTACATCAGATGAGGATAAACTCAAAATGACGCCTGTTGTCACTGTGAAAAATCTTGCGGCTCGTTACGGCGAGAATATCGTCTTTAAAGACGTGAGTTTCGATATCTTGGAGGGAGAGATCTTTGCCATAGTGGGAGGAAATGGGTGCGGAAAGACAACCATCTTCAAATGCATGACAGGTCTTTTGAAACCATCAGGCGGCAGAGTCCTAGTGAGAGGAATCGATCCCGCCACAGAGGATGAAGAGAAACTCAAAACTCTCAGAAAGGAAACCGGCGTACTCTTTCAGTCGGGAGCCCTGTTCGGTTCCATGACACTGTACGACAATATGGCCCTTGTCCTCAAGGAATATACAACCCTCCCCTCCCCTGTTATTGACATGATAATCAGGACAAAGCTCGGCATGGTGAGACTTGCCGGCTGCGAAAACCTTCTGCCTTCCGAATTGTCCGGTGGAATGAAGAAGCGCGCCGGTATCGCGAGAGCGATGGTCATGGACCCCATGGTCCTTTTTCTCGATGAGCCTTCGGCCGGCCTCGACCCCATTACATCCGAAGAGTTTGATATATTAGTAAAGAATATAAACACCGGTATGGGAACAACCATGATAATCATAACCCATCAACTGGAATCCATTTTCAATATAGCACACAGGGTAATTATGCTGGACAAAGACGCAAAGGGAATAATCGCAGAGGGCGATCCCCGTGAGCTGAGAAAACATTCAAAGGATCCGAGGGTTATGGCATTTTTCGGAGGTGGGATTCCCCGACATCTTACCGAACAGGAACAACCTGAAGCCAATTAGGAGGTGTGGAGTGCGCAGGAAGACATCAAACTTTATGATAGGACTTTTTGTAACTGCAGGCATCCTGATAGGCGCCGGTGCTATTGTATGGGTGAGCGCGTCGAAGTATTTCAGTGACGGCGCTCTCTATGTTTCCTACTTCAATGAATCCGTGCAGGGCCTCAAGATGAATTCCGCTGTCAGGTACAGAGGTGTTGATGTCGGTATAGTGGAAGATATCAGGGTTGCCCCCGACAATAAACTTGTTGAAGTGGTGATGAAAATAGACCTTAAGGGAGATCTGGAACACGACGTTGTAACCCAGTTAAAAGCCGTTGGCATAACCGGTCTGGTTATCGTAGAAATGGATCGCAGAAAACCCTCAGATGCTTTTGTCGATATAGATTTTCCCACCGGATACCCTGTAATTCCCTCACGTCCTTCCGAAATAAAAGCGTTCCTTTCAGAGATTGACAATGTTATTGAAAAGATAAAACTGATTGATTTTGTGAGTATATCCGATCAGTTGAAATTCACTGTCAGCGCGGCAGGAAACCTCCTGGCCGACAAGAGAATAGACAGGATCATCAGCACCCTTGAATCCACAGCCGGCAATCTTGACACTGTTTCCTCAAAACTTGAGGAGCTGTGTGCAAAAGATGGGGTTTCAGATCTCCTGGAGGAAGCAAGGATGACATTTGTCGAGGCCAGACAGGCCATAACCGGAATAAGAAGTGATCTGGATTTGATGAACCTTGCGGAAACCGCTGAAAAAGCTGATAACCTCATAGAAGACATGGGAAAGCAGGCGCGGTTGACGGCAATGGAGATCCATGATACCAGCGAAAATCTTCGTCGCGCATCAGAAACACTGGAGAAACTCTTGGAGAGACTTAGCATGCAGCCATCGGATCTGATAAATAGCAGGCCGCTACCCCCGAGGAAGACAGAATAAAATCCTGAACTATTAATTTTGAATTTTTAGTTCGCACGGATTCACCAGAAAGAGAAGGGACAAAAGATATGAAACGCCTTTTTGTAATCATAACCGCGGTTGCCTTTATTTTTGTGCTGTCCGGGTGTATTAGCGGAGGAGGACCCACTCCCATGACAGAACAGTATGTCATTGAATACACCCCGCCTGCATATGACAACCTTTCCCTCGTGAATGAATCGATAAAGGTAGCAAGATTCTCCCTGTCCAGGCATCTGAATTGTCGTTCAATGTTCTACAAACCGGCTCCATTCAAGCGCGAGGCGTACAATTACCACCACTGGAGAGTAAATCCGGGCGATATGGTAACAGATTGTCTCCTGCGTGACCTCAGGGCTTCGGGTCTGTTCCGCGCGGTATTTTCCTGTTACAATTACGAAAATGCAAGGTTTCTGCTGGAGGGCTACGTGGAAGAATTTATCGGGTTGTATGAACAGAGCCCGGGGGAAGCGCTTCTTAAACTGAATATTACGCTTCTGGATATGGACGCTGACAATGTGACAAGCCGTGTAATATTCCAGAAGAACTATCAGATCTCCGAAGCGCTCGAAAGCCGGACGCCTGAAGGACTGACCCGCGGCATGAGCAGAGCAATGTACTCTCTATCAGAACAGATAACGAGAGATATCCATGAGTCTGTTTATTAGAAAGATTTTAATGAAGATACAGTCGTAAAAAGTCGTCCATGAAAAAAATCAAAGCAATTGTTCTTTTCTCTCTGTTTGCTCTTCTTGTCATTTTTTCCGAGCCTCTCCATGGAGAACATATCCTCAAGATTAAGGGAAATGGAATCAGTGTACTATTTGAAGAACCTTTGCAAAATGCCGCAACAGAAGTAGCAGAGATCTATCCCGGATTAATTACAGAACTTGAAGAAACGCTCAGATGGAAATTGGATTACGAGCCGACAGTGCTCCTTATTAAGAACAGGGAGACATTCCAGAAAATGGCAGGGAGTAATCTCGTTGTCGCATATGCCATCCCTCAGAAAAGGTTCATTGTAATAGACTATTCGAGAATGAACGTATCACCTTTTAATCTTGGAACAACCCTAAAACATGAATTGTGCCATCTCCTGCTTCATCGATATATTCCAAGGGAAAAACTACCGAAATGGCTTGATGAAGGGGTCGCTCAGTGGGTAAGCAACGGAATCGCAGAAATAATAATGGACAGGAACCAATCCATTCTTACCAGGGTGTCCTTAACGGGAAATTATATACCGATCAATGACCTGGCAGAAAGGTTTCCTCAAAACAGAGAATCCCTCCTTCTAGCTTATGATGAAAGCAAAAGTCTGGTTGAATATATTGTCAGTGAATATGGCAGTGACGGGATTCTGAAAATACTGGAGAACCTGCGGAATGGGGATGAAATCAACTCAGCAATGCAGAAAGTCATTTCAATCTCTCTTAACGAACTTGAAAAGAACTGGCATGCTCACCTCAACAAAAGACTTGTCTGGTTTACATATCTGAGCAACAACCTCTATGGAATACTCTTTTTTTTCGCCGCCCTGATAACAATATTCGCTTTTTTTAAACTTCTGAAGAGAAAAAATGATTATGAAGAAGAAGATGATGATTAGAGCGGTTCTTCAACTTACCACTCACCCTGAGACCCTAAGACATCCTTTAGCAGTGGAAGCATAAGTTCCAGCGCGTGTTTTCCCTCCTTTATAATCTCGTCCGCCCGATTGAATTCGAGGAGGCCTATATGGGCCAGCCGGGGGGATATTATCAGATCGGGAGGATCTCCAGCGAGTCTCTGGCGTGTTATACGATCCTGCATTATATTTGTGGATGTTGCCATTACTTCGAAAATTGAAGGGCCGCGATCCGCGTTA
>JAUXBI010000178.1 GCA_030619435.1 Syntrophaceae bacterium | reverse complement strand
GTGACCTGGAGCGAAGATATGATCATAGATCTCTTTGACAGGTTTGGAAAACTCAACGAGATGGGATATATTACTCTTCGTCGTAAGGACGGAAGCGGTGCCATATTAATAGCCCTTAATGATGAAGGACTTCGCAGTTGGTGGGGCCCCAGGATTGTTATAAAGAAAGCTATCGAAGAGGTTGGATGGGATCAGCAGGGACTGGACCATCTTGTGATAATAAACAGGTCTGGCAGAGTGCTGGGCCAGGCTGGTAATGTTCAGGAAGAGTTCAAAAATGTGAATGCTGTTGCTCTCGATGTGTTGAAAGGAAAGGTGAAAAAAACAAGCCGTAAGATGACCTTTGGCGCATCCGAGCTTCTTGAAATTACAGTCCCGGTACGTCTTGACGAAAAAATTGTGGGATTCGCCCGCCTTGGTCTTGACCGCGTCAGTAGCGACAGGATATTAAAGGAAAACAGAAACAGAATGATAGTTTCCATGATTTTTATTATGACGATAGGTATTCTGTCGATGTTCGCTCTCTACCGCAGTCAGAAAAGATATTCATTAAGAATGGAAGAGATGGGGAAGCGTCTCCAGCAGGCTGAGAAGCTGTCTGCCCTCGGTCAACTCGCGGCCGGAGTGGCCCATGAAATCCGTAATCCCCTTAACGCAATCAGCATGGCCAGCCAGAGAATCAGTCGCCAATATTCTCCTGATGAGAAAGAGAAGAAAAAAGGATTCAGGTATATTACAGGAATTATCAGCGAAGAGATAAAACGTTTGAACAGAATAGTGGAAGAATTTGTCATCTTTTCCCGAAGCCGCCGTCTGGAGTTTAGCAACCATTCTGTTACTTATGTATTGGAGCGGATGGTTGGTCTCATAAGAGAGGAAGCCAACCTCAGAAAAATTGACATAAAAACCGCCTGGAAAGATGACGCTTCTTTCATAATACCCATCGATGTGGACAAACTCAGACAGGCATTTTACAATATTTTTAAGAATGCGATGGAGGCAATTCCCGGCAGGGGCACCATTACTATCTCTGCTGAACCGGATGGGAAGGATATGATAGGCATAAAGATATCAGACACCGGGTGCGGGTTGACCTCGGAGGAGATAGATCATATATTTGATCCGGAGTATACGACGAAGGAAAAGGGCCTGGGTCTCGGGCTTTCTCTGGCACACGAGATAATACGAGGCCACGGCGGAGAGATTCACGTTGAGAGTGAAGTGGGGGCTGGAACAACTTTTATGATCCTGCTACCGATGAAAAACAGAGAGAAGGACAACGGGTAATGGATAAGTTGAATATACTGATCGTTGAAGACGGGCAGGCACAGAGGGAAATGCTGAGGGGTTTTCTCGCCGGAGAAGGGCATAAGGTCGCGGAAGCAGAAGATGGGAATACGGCTATCCGACATGTGCAGGGCGGTCATTTCGATCTGCTCCTTCTTGATTTCAAGATGCCGGGGATGAACGGGATAGAGGTCCTGAAGAAGGTAAAGGACATCAACCCCCAGATCAGTGTCGTGATGATGACGGCGTATGGTACAATAGAGACGGCAGTCGATGCCATGAAGCTTGGCGCCGTGGACTATATTACCAAGCCCGTTGACCTTGACGAGTTGATCATCCTCGTCAACAGAATCGCGGAACGGCAGACCCTCATCAGGGAAAACGAGATCCTCCGCAAGAAACTCTGGAAGAAGGAGATTTCCACGGGGCAGATTATCTACAAAGATGCCGGCATGGAAGCTATAATCAACATGGTCGGGAGGGTAGCGTCAAGTCGAGCCACCGTATTGATCATGGGAGAAAGCGGAACAGGCAAAGAATTGTTCGCAAACCTGGTTCACGCGACAAGTCCCCGCTCAGAAAAACCCATGATCGTGGTGAATTGCGGAGCCATTCCCGAGACCCTGCTGGAAAGCGAACTCTTCGGTCATGAAAAGGGGGCGTTTACCGGGGCAATCGCGCGGAGGATAGGTCGGTTTGAAGAGGCGGACGGAGGAACACTTTTTCTCGATGAGATCGGAGAGCTTTCTCCCCCTGTCCAGGTGAAACTTTTAAGATTTCTTCAGGAGCGTGAATTCCAGAGGCTGGGCGGAAATCAAACCATACGGGCGAATGTCAGGATTATTAGCGCGACAAACCAGAACCTCGAAGAGAAGGTAAAAGATGGGACTTTCAGGGAAGATCTCTACTACAGGTTAAATGTGGTTTCCATGACCATTCCTCCTCTCAGGGACAGAAGGGGGGATATCTCTGTATTAACAGAATATTTCATAAAACGGTTTTCCGCGGAAAATGATAAAGACATAAAGGGATTGAGCAGCGAGGCCATGGATATCCTGATGAAATACGATTATCCGGGAAATGTGAGGGAACTGGAAAATATTATAGAGAGAGCGGTAGTTATAACAAGAGACCAGGTTATATCCATAAGAGATCTGCCATTCGAGGAGATTTCCCCCCACCACTTTGCCGATTACATAAAGGAGGGAGGAGTTCTCAGGGACGAGATTGAATCCCTGGAACGCGAGATGATAGAACATGCCCTGGATGAGACCGGGAACAACCAGACAAGGGCAGCGGAACTGCTGGGAATCACCGAGCGAACGCTCAGGTATAAACTAAAGAAGTACGGCTTCAAACAATGATCACATACCGGCATTACGGACATTGCGGTAAGCCCTGAAGAGCACCATAGGAAACATGGAGGACAAGAAAGTGACCGACAGTAATCTGGATGCAAAAATCGCGGCGGCGGCTGAGATGATCCTGGCATCCAGAAGGCTTGTGGTATTCACCGGCGCGGGTATCAGTACCGAATCAGGAATTCCGGATTTCCGGGGGCCTGGAGGGATCTGGACAAAATTTGATCCCGACGACTTTACCATACAAAAATTTCTGAAGAGTGAAGAAACCCGAAGGAAACAATGGAAGATATTGTTAGAGGGAGGCCTGCTCTCAAGTATCAAGCCAAACAGGGCCCATCTTGCCATTGCCGAGTTGGAAGAGGTGGGCAGGCTTGATTGTGTCATCACACAAAATATCGACAATCTCCACCAGAAAGCGGGAAATTCCCCAAACATAATCTTTGAACTGCACGGCAACATGCAGTGGGTCAAATGTCTGGATTGTGGTGAACGATACCCGGTGGAACACATCAAGAAAAAATTAAAGAATGGTACCGAGGTGCCCGAATGTGAAATATGCCACGGTATCCTCAAACCCGATGTCGTGTTCTTCGGGGAAACCCTTCCTCCTGAAGTGCTGGATGCCGCGACAGCGCATTCCATGCGTTGCGACCTGTTCCTTGTTGTGGGGTCTTCTCTTGTTGTACATCCGGCGGCCTTCATGCCGGCATATGCCAAAGAAGCGGGCGCACGACTTATTATCGTCAACATCGGCGAAACTCCATATGACTCCAGCGCGGACATACTCATCGAAGGAAGAGCGGGTGATGTGATGTCGGGGATAGTGGAAAAGATCAGGGGAAAACTATAGGCGGCAAAACACATGTGCCTGATACTTTTTTCATACAAATCTCATCCAGTATACCCGCTCATCCTTGCGGCAAACCGTGATGAATTTTACGAAAGGCCCACGGGGCAGGCCTCTTTCCGGGAAGAAACCCCCGCCGATATGCTGGCGGGAAAAGATCTGAAGGAGGGGGGGACATGGCTCGGCATAACAAAGACCGGGCGTATGGCCGCCATCACAAACTTTCGAGATATCCGTAACCTGAAGAGTGACGCGCCATCACGAGGAAACCTGGTCAGCGGGTTTCTCCTCGGTAATGAAGATCCAGCAGAATACATTCAAAACATAAGGCGAGTCTCCGACAGGTACAACGGGTTCAACCTGATCTTGGGTAACAGGAGCGGTCTCTTCTGCTTTTCGAATGAGGGCGATCTGTCCCGGGAAATATCCCCCGGGACACACGGACTCAGCAACAACTTGCTGGATACCCCCTGGCCGAAGGTGGAACGCGGCAGGAGATTGT
>JAUXBI010000095.1 GCA_030619435.1 Syntrophaceae bacterium | reverse complement strand
GCATCGTCCACCCGATTTTCAGTATTATATCTGGCCAGTTCTTCCCTCTTTGCGTTGATATATCCCGCAATATACTGAAACCTGGAAAACTTGTCCAGCATCTCTTCCGTACAGAATTTGATACTTGTCATGTCTATAAAGAGGGCTCGTTTTATACGCCGTCCTCCCGACTCAGTCATGCCGCGCCAGTTCTTAAAGGAATCGGAGATCATGGCATAGGTCGGGATAGTGATAATCGTCTTGTCCCAGTTCCGCACCTTTACCGTTGTCAGAGAGATATCAATTACGTCACCATCCGCGCCATATTTAGGCATCTCGATCCAGTCGCCTATGTTTACCATCTTATTCGCAGACATCTGAATTCCGGCGATAAACCCCAGGATGGAGTCCTTGAAAATCAACAGCAGCACTGCTGTCATGGCGCCCATGCCGCCTATGAGAAAAGCCGGTGATTTCCCGGCAATCATGGAAAGAATAATGATACCGACAAAAATATACAGGGCAATCTTTGCGGCCTGCACAAAACCGCGAACAGATGATCTGTAGGGAAGGTTGCGGGAATGGCAGACAACCACAACCGTATCGAGCAGTGAATCCGCCGTCAGCAAACCGGCAATCAGCATATATACTCTGGCAACGCATTGCGCCACTTCCACGGCAGACTCGTGTCCGCCGAAGGCAAGGGGGGCGATGAAATAGATGAACAGAGCAGGTGCCAGATGCGAGGCACGCTGGAAAAATCTTTCCCTGAAGAGGATATCGTCCCAATCTGTCCTGGTTCGCTTCACCAGGCGAATGATACCCTTCATGACGAACCACCTTACAACAATATAAACAAGACCGGCAAGCGCGAGTATGCCGAAGGCCACAATGATATCCGCGCAGACTGCCGCGATTTCACCCTCAAGTCCCAATTGTGTCATCCAACTGATCATCCATTTCATAATCACACCCATTTCACTTTTATCCCTGTTATGTCCTGAGAGAATTTACACCCAAGAGCGGCTCAATGTGCCTCATCCCAGTTTTTACCGGAAGCAATCTCTATCTCTATCGGAATTTTCAGGGCTATAACATTTTCCATCTCCCATCCAACGAGGTTCATAATCTCTTCTTTTTCCTGTATTGGAACTTCAAAGACGAGTTCATCGTGTACCTGCATGATCATGCACGCGGACAGTTCTTTTTCTTTAATTCCGGCCGCAATATTCAGCATCGCCACCTTGATCAGATCAGCCGCCGTCCCCTGTATGGGGGTGTTGACGGCCGTCCTTTCCGCGAACTGGCGGACCTGGACATTGCCACTGTTGAGCTCCGGTATATATCGCCGCCTGCGCAGAAGCGTGGTGACAAACCCCCTTTCCCTCGCCTTCTCCAGCGTCTCCTCTATGAATCTGCGAACGCCGGAAAACCTGGAGAAATATTCATCTATGTAATCTTTCGCCTTCTTCTGGCTTATCCCCAGTTCTCTGGCAAGGCCGAAGGGGCTCATTCCATAAATGACGCCGAAGTTTATCACCTTTGCCTGCCTGCGCATCTCCTCGCTGACCATCCCGGGAAACACGCCAAATATGTCGGAAGCCGTCTTTGTATGTACATCCTCGCCGGATTCGAACGCCTCTATAAGCAACTCGTCCCCGGAGAGATGCGCCAGAATACGGAGCTCTATCTGAGAATAGTCAGCCGACACGATTTCACATCCTTCAGGGGCGATGAAGGCCTGGCGTATCCTCTTCCCTTCCGGCGTCCTTATCGGTATGTTTTGGAGATTTGGATTGCTGCTGGAGAGCCTCCCTGTCGCCGTCACAGTCTGATTATACGATGTGTGCACCCTTCCCGTCTCCCGATTGACAAGTGCGGGCAAGGCATCAACATAAGTTGATCTGAGCTTCGCCAGGCTCCGGTACGCGAGCATCTCCGCCGGTAGTTCATAAGACTTCGCAAGATTTGTCAGGACATCCACATCCGTAGAATAGCCAGCCTTCGTCTTCTTGCCCCTGGGAAGGCCAAGCCTGTCAAATAGTATCGTCTGCAGCTGTTTCGGGGAATTTATATTGAACTCCTCCCCCGCGAGTCGGTATACTTTCTCCTCGGAGATATTCAACAGTTCGCCAAGCTGGAGCGACATCTCTCCCAGAAGCTCACAATCAAGGAGTACCCCTCTTTCCTCCATCGAGGCAAGTACGCCGACAAGAGGCATTTCCACGTCACGAAAAAGGTCTTTAAGTCCCGTTTTCTCCATATTTTCATCCAGGAAAGGCGCAAGCCTGAAGATGAAATCCGCCCTGCAACATGCATATTCCGCGGCATCTTTCAGGGGCACGGCATGAAATGGAATTGCCTTCGCCCCGCTTCCCATCAGGTCTTTGGGCGAGGCAATGGTACGACCGATATGCTCCTGAACGATATCGGCGATATCATACCCTCGTCTGGATGGATTGAGGATATACGACGCCACCATGACGTCATACAGCGCCCCCTTCAGTGCGATTCCCCTCCGCGAGAGGACAAGAAACGCCGTTTTGAGATTATGCCCGTATTTCTTCAGTTTATCATCGGAAAAAAGCGGGGCCAGGCGTTCCAGCACCATATCCGCGTCTAGTTCCCCCTGCGCCCCTTCACACGTGTGAGACAGTGGGATATAACAGGCCTTCTTTTCACCCGTGCAGACTGCCACGCCCGTGATTCCCGTCCTCATCGCCTCGCCTAAAGTCAATTCCAGATCGAAGGAAAACCGATCGGACCGCCGAACTTCATCCAGTAGATCGCTGAATTCCACTTCACCGGTGATCAGGCGGTAATCGGTTTCCTCTTTCTCCTCTTTTATTCCCAGTCTCGAAATAAGGGCGGGAAACTCAAATTCCCAGAAAATACCCTTTAATGTTTCCACATCAGGTTCCCTGGAACGAAGATCCTCCAGATCGGAGTCTATCGGGACATCTGTTCTGATGGTAACCAGATCCCTGCTCATCCGCGCCTGATCGGCAAACTCCTTCAGCTTTTCACTCAGACCCCTCCCCTTGATCTTTCCGGCATTCTCCAAAACACTCTCCAGAGAACCAAATTCTTTCACCAGTTTGAGCGCTGTCTTTTCACCCACACCGGGGACGCCGGGAATATTATCCGATGTATCTCCAGCAAGACCCAGTATATCAATCACCCTGTCAGGCCCCACACCGAAACGCTTTCTGACACCTTCCACGTCATAGGATATGTCTTTCATGGTGTCCACCATCAGAACATTTTCCGACACGAGCTGCATCAGATCTTTATCACCGGAAGCGATGACCACCTTCATCCCTGCCTGCTCACATCTCTTCGCCAGGGTTCCTATAACATCATCCGCCTCTACCCCCTGCTCCTCGATAACCTTTATAGAGAAACCCTTGACGATATCCTTAATATGGGGGATCTGGGGGCGGAGTTCGTCGGGCATCGCCTTGCGGTTTGCCTTATATTGATCATACGCCTCATGCCTGAACGTGGGACCTTTCGCGTCAAACACAACGGCAATATAATCCGGCTCCCAGTCGTGGCACAGCTTCATAAGCATATTGGTAAAACCATAGATCGCGTTGGTGGGAAATCCCCTGGAATTGGAAAGCCCGCGGATCGCGTAAAACGCGCGGTAGATATAATTCGTTCCATCTATAAGAAACAACGTGGGTTTTGATGTCTTTTCAGTCATTTTCCCAACCTTCGATAATCCTTTTCAATACCCGTCGGGGTTTCGGGACTGCCAGCGCCACGCATCGGCGCACATCTCGTCCATACTCCTTTTCGCCGACCAGCCCATTTCATCCTTTGCCTTCGAACAATCGGCATAGCATACCGCTATATCACCCGGTCGGCGTGGCACTATATCATAAGGTATCCTGCGACCGGAAACCCTTCCAAACTCTTCAACAACTTCAAGAACACTATATCCCCTCCCGGTGCCCAAGTTACAGGTGACAATGCCGGAACCAGAGACTATCTTTTCCAATGCCTTCAGGTGACCCTCCGCCAGATCCATAACATGAATATAATCCCTGACACCCGTTCCGTCCGCAGTGGGATAGTCATTACCGAACACCGAAAGTGCCTCGCGTTTGCCAACCGCAACCTGCGTTATATAGGGAAAGAGATTGTTTGGTATACCGTTAGGATCTTCGCCGATCAGGCCGCTGGGATGGGCTCCCACCGGATTGAAATATCGAAGAAGCGAGACACCCCACTCTTCCCCGGCAGCGTAAATGTCACAGAGGATTTCTTCAATCATAAGCTTTGAGCGTCCGTATGGATTGGCAGGCGCCAGCGGAAAATCCTCCATTATCGGGACTGTGTGAGGATCTCCGTACACAGTGGCGGAAGAACTGAAAACTATCTTACTGACACCGTGCTCACGCATAGTTTCACACAGATGCAGTGTTCCTGTAACATTATTGCGATAGTAACGAAGCGGCATGCTGACAGATTCTCCAACCGCTTTCAGACCCGCGAAATGAATCACCGCATCGACCGCAGTGCCTTCAAAAACCCTGCTCAGCGCGTCCCTGTCCAGCAAATCCACTTTGTGGAATTCCAGAGCTTTGCCCGCGATCTGCTGCACCCTTTTCAGCGATTCTTCCTTGCTGTTTACAAGGTTATCGACAACAATCACATCATACCCTGCCTCAAGCAATATCAGGCAGGTATGACTGCCGATATATCCGGCGCCACCCGTCACCAATATTTTTTTACTACACATTTTCCTGTCTCCTGAGGCGCACAATAGCATATTTCTGGTGAATAAACCAACACCTCAAACAGGATCGCCACGAAGTAATTCCCCCCCCTCCGTTTCTATTTGACACCCGGCAACTACCCACATATACTGATTTTGAACAGGAATAAATTAAGAGGAGGAACAAAATCACTATGAAGCGCTATTTTTCATTAATCGCAGGAACCGGAATCGCGGCACTGACTCTGATTCTCCTCTTCTCATGCGCCCCCGTAAACCTCTACACAATTAACATGAACTATACGCCGTCGGAAACCGCTGCGGCCAAAGCTGACAGCACAAGAACTGTTTCGCTTACGGTGGCCAGGTTCATCGATTCAAGAAGCATACAGGACAAGATGATTATAGGCAGGGTGGTGTCGCCCGACGGCGGCACGATACCAGTCCTGCCGAAATACTTGAAACCTGTGGACGCGGTTACCGGCGGTATCAGAGAGTGCCTGTCCGCGGCAGGATATTCCCTGTCCCCGGAAATACCTGTATGGGATCTCCAGAGCGATTCGATCGAGGAAAAATGGGGAACCCTACTGATAGGTGGCACTATCGACAAGCTTGAGGTTGTCTGTCACAAGGACGGGATAAAGAAAAACTACAAGGCGAACGTAAAACTAACGATAGTTTTTGCGGATGTACACAATGCACGTATATTCCGCAAGATGGAGATCGAGACGAGCCCTTCGCTGGTACATGTAAGATTTTCCGAGAAGATGCTGGAAGAACAAATAAATAAAGCCCTTTCAGATTCCATTGAACAGGTGTTCGGAAACAGGGAGATAATGCAGAAAATCCTCGGAGAAACAGCCTGGGAATAGGAAAAAGACGGGAACAGGCCCCTCCCCCTGATGGAAAAGGGAATCCGTCCCGATTTAATGATCTTCTATTTCAGGCGATAGCTGCCTATGCATGTCGTATCTTTAAAGACACTGGCGTACAGGCGGCTGCCACCCAGCCCCTCGTCTATTGTAAATGTTTCCATGAGAACCGGCCACGTCTTTGGATCCGCATACATCTTTGGTGTCATGTAACGTGACCATTGTCTCGCGGAAGGAGAGAGGGCAATACTTATCGCATCTCCAGGAGTAATCCTGTCAAAGAAATAAACAAACAGGACGAATTTCTGCCCGGGTTTGTTCAGCTCTGCAAGTTTTTCCACCGTTACCGCATTCCTTTCCACTTCCTGAATACTGTCAAATCCCCTGCAGAACTTGCCGGGATTCCTGTCAACTACCTCAACAGGAACCACGTAGAGTGAATTTCTCGGTTCCGGGGGATAAAAGATTCGGCTTGTAATCTCCTGAATCTCAAAGACAGGGGTCGAGCGGGCAATCGCTCTAAACGTTTTCTTTCCCATGATGCCGTCTGGAACAAGCCCCATGGCCCTCTGATATTCTACCAGCGCCTTCTTGAAATCTTTTCTTAACTTTGGAGGCATCTTTTTGAAGATCTTTGACCCCTCAGATACCGCTTTCTGTATCCTCTTAGCCTCTTTTTCTCCCGGCTCACTGATCCTGAAAACTATGCCGTTATCACTCAGGTCCACCCTTCCAATATCATCCACGGACTCCGAGATTGTTCTCTGGGAATACACACCATCCTGCCCTTCCGTAAAGTCTATTATTATGATGTTTCTCTGTTTGAACTCTTCGTAATCTGTATTGTTCTCAAGCATCCTGCCATCTGGTCTCACCTTTACAAACGGGATAGACGACGACACCCCTTCTCTTTCCATGTCGAAAAGCGCTATAGCCATCTGGCTGGCCGGATTGAGGTTCTTCGGGTTAATCGGTTCGTACGTCGGCCTGTTCATGATATTGTTAATTCTGCTCTTGATATCCGCAAGATTCGTCATGCCCTGACACGCGCAAAGCGCCACGATAAACAGCAGAAAAAGGATGATCGTTATGATTCTCTTCATAATAAGTTCTCCTTTAGCATTTATATAAAATCGGCAATTCGCAAAAAAGCCCCATTAATGACCAATTAAATCAAAAAGATCATCCACATAATGTTGATGCTCCTGTGGCACATACTTTTTAATCCCCTCTTTTATCACAGAGGCTCCGATCTGCAGCTTTGACGGAGATTTGCCCCCGTTTTTCTCCTTCGTCTTGTTG
>JAUXBI010000128.1 GCA_030619435.1 Syntrophaceae bacterium | reverse complement strand
TCCACCCATGTGCACGGATTTTGGCCCCCATAGATCATTTTCCGGGCACCAATTACCTCAAAATATACACGTAACCCATTATATTGTCAAGGTATTTTACTTTTTCAGGAGACCCTAATTACAAAACAAGATTTCTCCCGGATGTCGAAAGGGCCGATCCGTCGGGCTAAATGTGAAGCTAAGCGCTAGGCAGCGGCCGAATCTTTGAGCTTCCAGCCGGGGAAAACAAGAACAGCAGGATGACATTTGAGAGCTCTTGCCAGGGCCTTAGCTCTTTCTACACCGATGTTGATTCTATCGTTCTCGATTCCCGAGATGGTGGGCTGAGGAATACCAGTAAGTGCAGCAAGGGCAGATTGGCTCAGTTCCTGGAGCTCACGCATGATTCTGACCGATTCACCTACGGAGACATCGATAGTCTTTTTTGCCTTTCTGTAATTTTCCATTTCATTTCCTCCTGTAATCGTGAGGAGTTATCTCTAACACCTTTACGTACAGCTTCTTATTCTCTATTTTGTAAATAAGTCTATGCTGTCCACCTAATCGTGATGACCGGAATCCCTTCCATTGTCCTTTGAGGGATTCGTCATGAAACCCCTTAATCAACATCAGACCTTCAGGCCCGGAAATACCAACAATATCCTTCCATTTTTCGTACCGTTTCAGGATTTCGGCAGGTAGCTTCCCCAGCTTTCTGACTAAAGAATGATGTTCGTATATCTCCCACATGTCAATAATGTACTATACCAAATAGGATATGTCAATAGGCTGGTAAGGCATCACTATCAAATGAGGTTATTAATATTGAATTGTAAGGATAGGTTTTCTCTACATAAAATTCACAGGGTCCACATCGACCCTGATACGCAGGCCGGGTTCGCTGGTGTTTGCCAGTATATTGCCGGCCAGGGCGTGCAGGGCTTTTATGTTGTTTCCCTTGAGGAGCATGTGCCACCGGTAACGGCCCTTAACTCTGGACAGGGGGGCCTCCGCGGGTCCCAGCACAGAGATATTTCCTCCTGCCTGCCGGGCAAGATTTCTGGCAATGGTGTTCAGCTTTTTGACACAGCCGGTGATCCGGGTTTCATTTGTAGCTGATATTGTAAGGTTCACCATACGGCTGAATGGCGGATAGCCAAGTTCCCGGCGCGTTTGAATCTCGTCATCGTAGAAACTGGTATAGTTGTACTCCCGGGACCGCGTTATGGCGTAGTTATCAGGGTTGAAGGTCTGTATGATAACCCTTCCCGGCGAATCTCCTCTTCCCCCTCTGCCCGCAACCTGTGTCAGTACCTGGAAGGTCTTTTCCGCAGCCCTGAAATCGGGAATGTTCAGGGAGTTATCCGCTGATACGACCCCGACCAGTGTGACCCCGGGGAAATCATGACCTTTTGTGATCATCTGTGTTCCCACAAGGATATCTATCTCGCCTCTGTCGAGGGATTTGAGGATTTTTTCGTATGCCCCCTTTTTTGAGGTGGAATCACTGTCCATCCTCTTTACCCTCGCGCCGGGGAACAGTGTTGTTATTTCCTCCTCCACTCTCTCGGTACCCATGCCATAACTGTTTATGCGGGAACCCCCGCATGAGGGACATACCGGAGGGGCTTTTACGCGAAAGTTGCAGTAGTGGCATCGAAGAGAATTGTCGTTTCTGTGGTGTGTCATGGGGACGGAGCAATTAAGGCATTTGAATATATAGCCGCAGTCGAGGCAATAGAGAAAGGTATGAAATCCTCGTCTGTTCAGAAAAAGGAGCGTCTGTTTTCCGGTGTCAAGCGTATCGCGGATAGCATCTATAAGTGGTCGGGAGAAAATGGGCGCGTTTTTCCCTGATCCTCCGCCTTCTTTTTTCATGTCAATAATATCGACACGGGGAAGCTCCCTTCCTTCCACCCGCTTCGGCAGCTCGAGGAGCTTGAAATTTTTGTTTTTTGTGTTGAAGTATGTCTGGATGCCGGGTGTCGCTGAACCTAGAATCACCGTTGCCGATCTCTGTTTTGCCCTTACTATCGCCAGATCACGCGCGTTGTACGCGAGATGATCATCCTGTTTGTATGAGGAATCATGTTCTTCATCGACCACAATGAGGCGCAGATCCCTGACCGGGGCGAATACGGCCGATCTTGCTCCTATGACAATCCTGGCTTCGCCTTTTTGTATCCTCCGCCATTCATCATATTTCGTGCTTCTTCCGATACCGCTGTGCAGTATCGCGATCACGGTTTCGTCAAATCTGTTTCGTATCCGGCTCAAAAGCTGTGGTGTCAGGCTTATCTCCGGTACGAGGTAGATGGCACTGCCGCCCAATTTGACGGTTTCTTCTATCGCCCTGAGATACACTTCGGTCTTCCCGCTTCCTGTGACCCCGTGGAGCAAACAGGGAAAATACTTGCGGGATTTTATTCCGGGGATTATTTCATCGAGAGCTGCCGTCTGTTCGTTATTCAAGATTATGTGTGAGTTCTGCTTTCCGATGTGAGGGGTTTTACCCGGGCTTCTGTAGATCTCCCTTGTGGACATATGTACCAGGCCTTTTGTTTCCATCCTTTTTATCGTGGCCTGAACATTTTTGAATTCCTCGCGGAGGGATGATAAGTCGACCTCACCGTGCTTTTCTAAAAAATCACGGATATGTCCCTGTTTTTCGGTTAATTTGATTTCTGTGGGGAAGGGAGATGTCAGCTTTATTCTTTTTTCTGTCTTCTTTTTTACATCAGCCTTCCTGATTCTGTCTTCCAGGCTCACATAATTCAGGGATTGAAGTTTTCTGAGATCATCAAGAATATTTTTTCTTCCGGTGTCTTTTTTCAGTTTGTCCGCAGAAAGGCCCTTGGGATGCTCGTTCAATGTTCCGATTATCCCGCGCTGCGCGTCGGACAAGCCATCCGCTTCCATCTTTCGATTATCGGAGAGGGAGACCCACAGATTGCTCTCCATATCTATCCCGCCCGGAAGAGATGCCTTCAGAGTTTTTCCGAGTGGGTGCATATAATAATCCGATGTCCACCGGTAGAATTCAAGATCTTCCGCGTTGAAAAGCGGCTCCGTGTCCAGCAGTTCAATAATGTTTTTAACGGATTTAATTTCTGTTGAGGGAGTTGATCCGACGATATAGCCTGTCACTTTCCTCTTGCCGAATGGCACGAGGACTCGCTTGCCGATAGCTATCTGATTTTCCATTCCATCCGGCACGGCGTAGGTGAATGGTTTTGCCGATGGTATGCTTACAGCTACATTGATATACATCGGGCATTCCTTGTCGATTTTTACGGTATAGAGGCATGGATGTCTCCGCATGCCTTCAGGAAAAGTTTTAGAATCTGCTATGGTATGCTGTTTTCAAGGGTAAGAGAGGTGTAGTATCCTCAGAGCGGTTGGGGCGTGAGCAGGGGCTTATTCCCCTCTCTGTTTTTCCTGTTCTTCCTGCTTTGTCTTGCAGCCTATACAGAGGGTGGTAATCGGGCGCGCCATCAATCTTTTTTCGGAGATATCTTTCCCGCATACCTTGCATATTCCAAAGGTGCCGTCATCAATGCGCTGGAGGGCCTCACTCAATTTTTTTACCAGCTTTCTCTCCCTGTCCCTGATCCTCAGTTCAAAGTTCCTGTCGGATTCCTGGGATGCCCTGTCTGTTACGTCGGGAAAGCTTTCCGTGCCCCCGGTCATTTCGGAAACGGTTTTGCCCGCTTCGCCCAATAAACCTTCTATTCTCTGTGTGAACAGATCCCTGAAATATTCGAGTTGGTCCGGTGTCATTTATGTTTGTCTCCGCTTTCCTAAATTGAATGAACCCATATATACAATGCAGATGTTTTTGTAAAGAAAAAACTACTTATCGCCTTTATAGGCATTTATTATTTTTTTTAGTATATTTGTTGTTGATGCCGGGGAGTTCGTTGAAGATTCGTTGAATTGTGGAATAATGACGACTTTCCCGCCTCTCTTTTCCACCGATTCGCGTCCGACAACAGTGCCTTCATTCCAGTCTCCCCCCTTAACCAGGATGTCGGGGTCGATATACTCTATCAGTTCAAGAGGGGTCTCCTCATCAAATATGGTTACATAATCCACCATATCGAGGGACGCCATTATATATGCCCTTTCATTCTGGGGGACAACAGGCCTCGATGGTCCCTTTATGGATTTTACTGATGAGTCGCTGTTAAGGGCAAGAACCAGGATGTCACCCAGCCCCTTTGCCCGGTTGAGGTATTTTACGTGGCCGATATGAAGGATGTCAAAACAGCCGTTGGTGAAAACAACTTTCTTCCCCGCTCCTCTGAGCGTTTCAATCCTCTCCCTCAAATTCTCTCTGGATAATATCTTGTCCATAGGTACCTCTTTTTGTGTCATGCCCTTGCCAGAGTAAGCACGGCCACCTCTTCTGCGCCGTTTTTCATCAATATTTCAGAACACTCCTTCGCCGTGCTGCCTGTGGTATAGACGTCATCTATCAGCAATATCTTTTTGCCTTCGATTCCGTTTCGACCGGTTACTTCAAAGGCGCCCCTTACATTTGCCGATCTTTTCTGCCTTGAGAGGTTGACCTGCGCCTCGGTACGGATCTTTCTCCTGAGAGTGATAAAATCAAGGGGAATGGAAAACATTTTCGATATCTGTCTCGCAAGAATAAGAGACTGGTTAAACCCCCGTTCCCTCAATCTTTTCGGATGAAGAGGAACGGGCATGATCAGCGAATAATCCCCTATCGCGAGGGAGTCGTAACTGGTTTTTGCCATCATCCTTCCCAGTGTTTCTCCAACTGATATCTTTCTATGATACTTGAACAGATGGATGACGTCCAGCAGAGTTTCCTCATATTTTCCCAACGCCCTGGCCATGGAAAAGGGAGGGCTCGACAGAATACAGTCTTCGCAGAGATGATTTGCTCCACCAGCTTCTGTAAATGGCAGACCGCAGGAGGTGCACAGGGGAGAGGTTATAAAATTTATTGTGGAGAGGCATTCGGAACAGAAGGGCTGTTCTCCGCCGGCGATCAGGACAGTTCCGCATGCCGGACACTCCGGGGGAAACAGTATGTCGGCAAAACCGGAAACCATTTTTTTCGCTTCACATATCATCATTGAGGACAGTCAGTTCCTGTACAGATTCCTTGATGGACATGGCAGGCGCATCCGACCACAAACCCTCAATATCGTAAAATTCTCTCACGGGTTTGTAGAATATATGCATTATCACGTCACCATAATCCATCAGAATCCAACTCCCGGAACGTTCTCCTTCGATTCCAAGGGGGAGTATCCCCTCTTTTTTCAGTTTCTGCCCGATATGATCGGCAAGCCCCTGTATTTGCCGGTCTGAATTTCCGCTGCATATAACAAAATAATCGGCAAAGGATGAAATTTCCCTCACTCTGAGTATGACGAGATCTTCCGC
>JAUXBI010000233.1 GCA_030619435.1 Syntrophaceae bacterium | reverse complement strand
GAAAGTGACCGGATTACTTATAAAGGATTTTGAGTTACTTGTCAGCCTTGGGGTATTTAACAGCGCATTGATGAATGACGCTGTATACAAATTCAAGAGGTATGAGGATTCCAGTTTGAGCTATACAGGCATCGATCGGCATGAAGGCGAAGAAGTTGGACTATACGATACGGTGTTGAGTGCCACCGACTATCAATCAACTTTTGTAAATGAAGGAGTGGGCTAACAAATCGCTGCACTGGATTTTTACTCCGCTGCGCTTCGTGAAAACCGGTGAGCTTTGCCGTTATGAAATTACAGTAAAGGGATAATATGAAACGATCTCCAGTGGAATCATCAAATATCAAGTCTATTGGCTATGATATAGATAGACAAACTTTAGAAATCGGGAAAAAAATAGTGACAGCGACTATTTTTGGGGAGAAGAGAGAGAAAGTGAATTAATACGGGAAGTGTCCCTGTATTTTCCTGTATTTTCCGCAGCCTAATCTTTCTTCGTAAATCTTTTTTCGGAATCGGGCATGTCCAGTGCGAGTGTTCCACCGGGATTCATGATATTGTTGGGATCAAAATGTTTTTTCAGCGCCTTGAAGACATCCATCTGGTTTTTTCCAATCTGACCTTCCAGCCATGGGGCGAACAGTTTACCGATGCCGTGATGATGGCTCATGGCGGCCCCTGATCTCTGGATAGCATCGAGAACCCCCTTGTGATAATCCATGAATTCGTTCTTATCCATCTTGCCGATGAATATGAAATAGAGATTTGCTCCCTGTGGGTAAAAGTGGGAACCGTGGGTCATGCAAACCGTTCGGGGCCTGCTTTTGCAGTATTCTCTGACATATTTGTGAACATATTTGAGCTGTTCCCAGTTGACGGCACACTCAAGCGTATCTATGATAACGCCGAAATCCTGCATATCTTCCCTCATGTAAGGATCGGTGAATCTTCCATGCTCCCATTTCCTGGCGACTAAACCCGTTGTATACATTGCCCCATATCTCTTGCATATCTTCCGGACGTTATGCTTTACAAGCCTGGTGAATCCCCTGCTGCCGTCGGCGGTTCCCAGAAGGAGGCATTTTTCTCCCGATTCATATCCGCGCAGTTTCAGCATTTTGTCAATAATGGTACCCTCTATGCCATAGAGCTTCATGGCGACGTCGGTTTCTTCAGGATCGGACAATCTGAACGCGGAAGGATAGCCGAATTCTCCCTGCATGATCTCCCTTGTCGCGTTGATGGCGTCATCCCAGTTTTTGAAGATAAAGCTGAAACGTTTGGTGTTGCCGGGGTTGTAATGACGAATCTTCAGCGTTACGGAGACGAGGACTCCATAGGCTCCCTCGCTTCCTATCATTATCTGGTCGATGGAGGGGCCGGTCGCGGACGCGGGATATTCCCCTGTCTCTATTGTTCCTATGGGAGTGACATATTCCTGGCACACAACCATATCTTCTATCTTACCGTAATAGGTGGAGTTCTGGCCGGCTCCCCTCGTAACCACCCATCCCCCGACCGAAGAATATTCAAAGGATTGTGGAAAATGCCCGCATGTGTAGGCCCTGCTTGCGCTTAACCCTTTGGGGGCATTGTTAAGAGCGTTCTCCAGATCTGGGCCGAAGATCCCCGGCTCTACCGTGACTGTGTGGTTTTCCTCGCTCAGCTTCAGTATGCGTTTCATATGAGTTCTCATGTCGAGAGTGACTCCTTCCCGCATGCACTCAAATCCCCTTGTAACTGATGAGCCGCCGCCGAAGACATATACAGATATCTTTCCCTCGTTGCAGTATTTCACTATTTCCGAAATATCTTTTTTGTCCCTTGGATGGATTACCGCACCGGGAAGATTCTCCACGATCCCTTCTCTGAGCCTGAATGCGTCATACGTGGTCTTTCCGTATGCTGTTTCAAGCCGCGAAAAATCATCTGTTTTGACGTTTTCATCTCCGACGATCTTTTTGAATGCCTCCATGTCTTTGGGCGAGAGGGTTGAAGGTATCTGAAATGAAACTTCCTCCAGACCCATGTCATGCGGCGCCCTGAAATCCTCATCCGTCATGTCAAAGGTTTCTTTTATCAGTTTATACAGCCCCTTGTTCGGATGCTTGAACTTGTCCATACCGCCCCACTTAAGGATGCTCCTGTACGATTTGGCGGGGGGGATCTCTTCATACCAGTCTGGATAAAAGGAATCTTTCTTGCTCATAAGGTTTTTCCTTTCATTTTAAATCCTGCTTAATCCTTATTTCCTCCAGATTTTCTTGGAAATAAATCAATAACTCTTAATAGATTCCGGTGTATAGCACTCCTATATATAGGGGAATACGCGTTCTATTACAAACTGGAAGTTACGTTTTATGTTTTCCTTCCCAATGATAACTTCCATGTGGCCCGGGAGGAAATAATCAGTGTCAAGCTTTGAAAGCGCCAGGATGCTTTCTTTCAAAAGAGCGCTGTCACCTCCGGGAAAATCCGTTCTCCCGACATTCTGATTGAATATTACATCCCCCGGAAAAAGAGCTTTTCGGGAGGGCCAATACAGAGCAACTGATCCCGGCGAGTGACCGGGTACATGCAATATCTCAAAATCTTCATCCCCAAGCCTGATGGCTCCTTCTTCCAGCACCATGTCTATGTGGACTTTCGGAGCGTCTAAGCCAAACAGTCCGTACATGTGCCCACCTATATCATCCAGAAAATCCATACCTTCTTTGTGCAGCCCTATCTCTATATTCTCATCGGCGTTGAAGGCTTCAGATGCCTCAAAGTGATCAGGG
>JAUXBI010000226.1 GCA_030619435.1 Syntrophaceae bacterium | reverse complement strand
CCATCGCGGAGCCCCCATCCAGAAGACCTTCATGAGTATGCCGCACGCGGTCAATCCCCATATAACTCCGAACAGGCTCCATCCCCAGGCTCCTCTCAACGGAATAAGGCATACGGGCGTATATGTGGCCGCGATAAGTATAAATATCATCATATGATCGATCTTTCGCAGACGCAGTTCAGCCTTTTCCGAAACGGGCAGCCAGTGATACAGGGTACTCGCTGTATAGAGCAGGATCATTCCCGCTCCAAAGACAGAAAAAGCCACTATGTGAACGGGTTTGACAGGATGGGTAGAGCCCCATATCAGAAATATCAACCCTATAATGGCAAGAATAATGCCTATGCAGTGTGTAAGTCCACTGATCGGATCCTTCAATTTTATCATGTAACATCTCCTCATGCGGGTTGCAAAAGCTTCCCGTTAGTGGGAAGATAGCGTGTCAAATTGCCGGTGTATCAGCGCGGGGCCTGCGGGCTGACCCCTGTAACACCGGAAACCGATACTATTGTACTTTCTAGCATGTTGTCAATTGTAAATATGTCCCCAAGATAGAGAACTACGTCGAGGTTAATTCAATGAATAAGCTGTCCGCGGTGTCGGCCATTATATTTGCCCTGGTATTCTTGATTGTTTCGGGGGGTTGTCATAAAGAAAACGGGTCCGATTTTATTGATGACCGGGCCCGTCTGCTTTCTGGTCACGAGAAAGAGCGTGTAACCCTGCTGTGTGAAAAGCTTCTCAAGGATCTTGACATTCACATAAAGGTGGTCACCTTAAAGAAAAGCCCATCTGATATTAATCAAAAGGCCGTTGATATCTCCGATAACTGCGCGCTGGGAGAAAAAACCCGCGGCGCGAGGGGAATACTTTTCCTGGTTGACCCGGAAGGCAGACAGGTACGACTGGAGATAGGATATGATTTGGAGCCTATCTTCACCGATGGATTTACGGGGTATATTGAACGCGGCCAGATGGTTCCCTTCTTTCAAACCGGCAGAGTGGGGACGGGGATAGAAGCGACAGTCGAACTCCTGGTCGGAAGAGCACTAGGTACAGCCAGTACCCCGGATCAGGCATTAACTCCGGACGGTTCTTCCGCAGAGAACCATTATTCAGGAGGGGGCGGCGCCATCGCCAGGGTCGAAATAGGATCAGGCGCTCCGGAGAAAAGGCCGGTCTTCTCCCCGCAGATGTTCGGGGCACAGTCTTCTCCCCGTATGGCCTTGAAAAAGTATATGGAAGTTCTCGCGTTGCATATCAAGGATCCTGATCTTGGATTTTATACCCCCGAGACCCGCAAATTTTTCAGGAAGTGGACCGTAACGGACGCCCAGCAGGATAATTCTCTGCGTGAACTGGAGCGAGTAACAGGTCATGGTATCCTGTTCCGGCATGATGATCTTGCTGTCATACGGTTTCCCGTAAGCGATCGTAACGCTTCGCCCTATTTCTTCCGGAAAGGCAGTGGTGGGTGGATGATAGATTTTGCCACGATGAACAAAACAATAAGATTCAACCATAAAAATCAGTGGCTTCTATCCAACATGAACCATGATTTCATGTTCGGTTTTGATGGCCTGATATTTGATAAAAATGGATTTCCACATAGAAAAGATTAGAAGATAAGAGGATGAATCATCAGAAAACACTTGCATTGTGTTTTTATTGTTGTAGAAGTAGCAAAATATTGCAGAAAACTCTGTTCAAACAGGAAAGGAAATAGAAAATGAGGATAGCACAGGGGAAATGGTTCTATATACCGGTTGTAATCATGGCATTGCTTGCCATGCAGGCATGCAAGAAAGAAGAGGTAAAGTTCCCGGAAGGCACTATAGCGGTAGTCAACGGAGCAGTGATCACACAGGAAGATCTTGATGCAGAGCTGTCCATGGCGCAGCAGCAATTTGCCAATCAGGGTCAGCCAAACGACGAACAGCTCGCGGACCTCAAGAAGAATCTCTTCGAAGGTCTTATCACCCGCAAGGTGCTTTACCAGGAGAGCCAGAAAAAAGGAATAAAGGTGGACGATGCGACCATTGATGAACGCCTTGCGAACATGAAAAAACAATTTCCAAAGGAAGATGATTTCAAGGGCATGCTGGAGAAGATGCATCTTACTGAAGATGCCCTGAAATCTCAGTTGCGTAAAGGGATGGCAATTCAGAAACTCGTAGACCAGGAAGTCGTAGACAATATCAAGATATCGGACAAGGATACGAAGGATTATTACGATGGGCACATGGACCTCTTCAAGCAATCAGAGAAGATTCAGGCGAGCCATATCCTTGTCAAAGTTGAACCGGGAGCGGACGAATCCGTTAAGGCCGAAGCCCTCAAGAAAATCGAAAAGATACAGAAAGAACTGAAAGAGGGTGGAGATTTTGCTGAACTTGCCAAAAAATATTCGGACTGCCCCAGCAACGCCAAGGGTGGTGACCTCGGCTACTTCGGACGGAGACAGATGGTAAAACCCTTTGAGGATGCGGCTTTTTCCCTGAAACCGGGAGAGATAAGCAATATAACCGAAACCGACTTTGGTTATCACCTGATAAAAGCCGGGGACAGAACTCCCGGGATGATAACCGATTACAAGAATGTCAAGGATAAGCTTGTCCAATATCTGAAACAGATCAAAACAGGGGAAGAGGTGAAGAAATATATTGAAAAGCTGAAAGAACAGGCAAAAATAGAGAAATTTCTTCCCGAAGCGAAAAAACAGGGCTCAGATGAGTGAACCACGCCCCACGATCGTAGAATGATAACCTGTTTGTGTATTTGCCCCATTGTCAAAATAGAACAGGAGGTTGGTTTTTTATCCAACCTCCTGTTATTCATGGTAGTCCCACGGGGAATCGAACCCCGGTTT
>JAUXBI010000182.1 GCA_030619435.1 Syntrophaceae bacterium | reverse complement strand
TGCCAGGATCGATTAATATCTTGCGATCCTCCACACCTACAAGGCAGCACATCCCCCTTACACCAAGTGATTCTGTTCCCAGTATTTCTATATACATAGTGAGGTCCTGAATGATTTCCGCCCGGAAATGTCTGTTTTCCCGCAATCTTTACGCCTGTCCGTGCGGGTAGGCACGCAGACAGACCAAAGAACTGTTTGTGCAGCGGTATGCCCGGGTGCCCGGCAGTTGTTACATTATTTGGCGCAGGAACCTGCCGGTGAGTGACTTTTCAGTTTCTGATATCTCTTCAGGGGTGCCTGCGGCTACAATTCTTCCGCCGCCATTTCCTCCTTCCGGGCCCAGATCAATGATGTAATCCGCGGACTTGATCACGTCAAGATTATGTTCTATGACCACGACGGTGTTTCCCATATCCACCAGCCGCGCGAGGACATGAAGGAGCTTCTCTATATCCGCGAAATGGAGACCTATCGTTGGTTCATCCAGAATATAAAGGGTGTTTGTTATCATACGCCTGCCCAATTCTCTTGCCAGTTTTATTCTCTGCGCCTCGCCACCTGAAAGGGTCGTTGCGGATTGACCAAGCTTTATATATCCAAGCCCTACATCGGAGAGGAGCTGCAGTTTTGATCGTATCGGGGAGATGTTATCAAAAAAGGTGAGTCCCTGGTTTACCGTCATGTCAAGAACATCCGCTATATTTTTCCCCTTGTAAAGTATTTCCAGGGTGTCCCTGTTGAACCTCTTTCCGTGGCAGGAATCGCAGGTTATATACACATCTGGGAGGAAATGCATCTCTATTTTCTTCATACCTTCCCCCTGGCATGCCTCGCATCTTCCCCCCTTGACATTGAAACTGAAACGTCCCGGTTTATAACCCCTCATTCTCGATTCGGGGAGTTGACTGAAGAGGTCACGAACATGCGTAAGAACACCCGTGTAGGTGGCGGGATTCGACCTTGGTGTGCGCCCTATCGGCTGCTGATCCATGGTGATAACCCTCTCTATGCCGCCGAAATCCCTTATCTGCTTCATCCTGCCCGATTTGCCCCTGTACCTGTTCAATCTGCGGCGTAGCGTCTTGTAAAGGGTCTCGATCACCATGGTGCTTTTCCCCGAACCTGATACGCCGGTCACGCAGGTGAAGACATTGGCGGGAATCTTTATATCAATATCCCTGAGGTTGTTTTCCGATGCGCCCTCAATGATTATAAACCGGTCGGAAAGAGGCCTTCGATTTTCCGGGACGGGAATCGTCAATCTGCCCGAAAGATACTTTCCTGTAAGTGAGACATCCGACCTGCGGATCTCTTCGGGAGTTCCGTGGAAGACAATCTCGCCCCCGTTCAAGCCGGCGCCTGGTCCGACATCTATAATGTCATCCGAGCAGTTCATTATCTGTGCGTCATGTTCAACCACGAGTACGGTATTCCCCATGTCGCGCAGGCGTTTCAGCGTAGTGACAAGCCGCATGCTGTCTCTCGGGTGAAGGCCTATAGTGGGCTCATCCAGGACATAGAGAACTCCGACCAGTCCGGAACCTATCTGTGTGGCAAGCCGGATGCGCTGTGCCTCTCCCCCGGAAAGGGTGCCTGAAGAGCGCGAAAGACTCAGATAATCCATGCCCACATCGATAAGGAACTGCAGCCGTTCCCTTATCTCCTTTTGTATCCTTTCGGAAATAAGGGCCTCATTCCGGGAGAAGGACAGATGGTCAAAGAAGTGCATGCATTCCTGAATCGACATTCGGGATATTTCATCGATATTTTTCCCGCCAACTGTCACAGACAGAATCTCCTTTTTCAACCTGGCGCCCCCGCAAACCGGACAATCACTTATATTCATGTATCTCGAAAGTTCCATCCTGGAATCGCCGGATTTTTCCTCTCTGTAGCGTTGGTCCAGTTTGTTGAGCACGCCCTTGAAACGCTTCTCGTAAAAGTGTCTTCTTCCTCTCCTGTCGAAATAAAACCCTATCTTTTCATCACCCGAACCGTGCAGCAGGACAGATCTTACCCTTTCAGGCAGTTTGTTGAAGGGTGTGTTTATATCAAAGCCATAGTGACTGGAGAGGGCTTCAAGCATCTGGTGAAAGTAGATGGAATCTTTCCGCTCCCACGGGGCGATTGCCCCCTCTCTTATGGAGAGCCCGGGATCGGGCACGATAAGGTTTTCGTCAAAATATATCTTTGTTCCAAGCCCGCCGCACTCTGGGCAGGCGCCGTACGGACTGTTAAAAGAAAACATCCGTGGCGCAAGTTCCGGTATACTGATGCCGCATTCGGGACAGGCGTAAATTTCACTGAACAGCAGTTCTTCTCCGTCCACAATCTGGATGCCGACGAGTCCTCCCGAAAGCCCCGTGGCGATTTCCAGTGAATCCCTCAATCGCTTTCCGATACCGGTCTTGATAATCAGTCTGTCGATCACCACATCTATATCATGGCGTTTATTCCTGTCCGGTGTGATATCCTCTGAGAGATCTTTTATTGATCCGTCGACCCGCACGCGGGCAAAACCATCTTTCCGCAGTCTCTTCAGTTCCTTCTGGAATTCACCCTTTCTGCCTCTGATAACAGGTGACATGATGTTGATTTTTGTGCCTTCGGTAAGGGACTGTACTCTGTCCGCCATCATCTCGACGGTCTGAGCCTCGATTCGTTTTCCACAGTTATAACAGTGAGGTATCCCAACGCGGGCAAATAGCAGACGCAGATAATCATATATCTCGGTTACAGTGCCGACTGTTGAACGAGGATTACGACTCGCGGTTCTCTGCTCAATGGCTATGGCGGGGGAGAGGCCTTCAATGGATTCAACCTCGGGTTTATCCATCTGGCCGATAAACTGACGAGCATAGGTTGAGAGCGATTCTACATACCTTCTCTGACCCTCGGCGTATATGGTGTCAAACGCGAGAGAGGACTTGCCGGAGCCGGACACGCCGGTTATGATAACAAGTTTGTCTCTCGGAATGTCAAGATTTACATTCTTTAAATTGTGCTGACGTGCACCCCTGATCTTTATGTATTTCATATTGATCTTCTTTAGAATCAAAGCAACCACTCAGGTTGTTTAGGCTGAAGGCGTTTAGGTTAAAAGCTAATAGCCTTCAGCCTAAACAGCTTTAGTCTGACTACGTGAGTGGTTACAAATTAGACAATACATTCGCAGATTTAAATTACCTGGAAGTCAGGATGGGACTTTTTGCAAAGCCATCACAACTTTATTTCAACAAGGGATTTCTCCCTCAGTTCTTTCAGCCATTCCCGAAACTTTTTCGTTATCTTTTCATTCCCTATATTCCGGATGATCTCTTCTCTTACCTCTTCGACAGGTTTGATTCCGGCGCCTCTTCTGTCTATGATCTTGATAATATGGAACCCCACGGGAGACTCTATTACCTCGCTTGACTCACCCTTCTTGAGCCCGGAGACGGCTGTGTCCACCTCGGGAAACATCATTCCCCTTTCAACAAAGCCCAGATCACCCCCGGATTTGGCGGCGGGACCCTGGGAATACATACCCACCAAGACATCAAATAATTCGCCATTCTGCAGCCTTCTCAGTATTTCTTCCGCCTTTGCGCGCAGTTCTCTTTTGGTGCTGTCATTACAATCCTTCGGTTTCACGAGCAGTATCTGTTGTATTCTGGCTGACTCTTTACCTTCATAATCATCCCTGTCCTTGCTATAATACGCTCCGACCTCCTCCTCACTTACAGTTATTCCGGATCTTATCTCCTTCTCTATAATCCTCCCATTTATAATATTTCTCCTGATTGCGCTCTTGTATTCATCCAGTACACCGCCCTCCCTGGCAAGTGCTTCTCTTAATTTGTCAACGGACATATGTTTCTCTTCCAGTATGTTCTTTAGAGTCTTATCCACGTCTTTATCTGTTACGACGATGCCCAGCTTCGCCGCTTTCTGCTCAAGCAACAT
>JAUXBI010000216.1 GCA_030619435.1 Syntrophaceae bacterium | reverse complement strand
ATCACGATTATGGCCGTCAGATACTTTCTCTTATCCCCTATTACTATCGCATCGTTGATATAGGGAGAGAATTTCAGTTGGTTTTCTATATACTGAGGTGCGATATTCTTGCCTCCCGCCGTAATGATAAGGTCTTTCAGTCTGTCCGTTATCTTGAGATAGCCCTCATCATCGATTTCTCCCACGTCTCCTGTGTGCATCCATCCATCTTCAAGGGCATTTTCGGTGGTTTCTTCATCCTTGTAGTATCCTTTGAAGATCCCCTTGTGTCTGACAATAATCTCTCCATCTTCCCCTATTCTTACCTCGGTCCCCGGTAATGCCTTTCCCACCGCTCCGAGCTTGAAGTCGAATTCACCCCCCATGTGAGTAATCCCGGATGTCTCCGTCATACCGTATCCCTCACGAATCGGTATGCCGATACTCTGGAAAAACTTGAGAATATCGTGAGATATCGGAGCGGCACCGGAAAATCCCAGACGTGTCCTGTCAAAACCCAGCCTTTCTTTGAGCTTCCAGAAGACGCAAAAGTATGCCAGCTGGTAACCGATATACAATGGCAACGGTATTTTCTTTTCGGCGAGTCTCAGATCATTGTACTTTGCGCCAATCTTCACCGCCTGTTTGTAGGCTGTCCTTTTGAACCATGTGGCATCGTCCATTTTCAGTACGATAGCAGAATAATATTTCTCCCATATCCGGGGTACAGCGTGAAATATTGTGGGCGAGACATCCATCATATCGTTCATCACCGTATCCGTGTTTTCGGTAAAGTTTACCGTGTGCCCCACTGCCATGTGCATCATCATGTCAAAGATCTGCTCATATACATGATTAAGGGGGAGAAACGATATGGATTCATCTTCTATGCTGGCTGTCGTTACCTTGGTTGCCTGCTCGCCCACCCACAGATAACCCTCGTGATGGAGCATCGCCCCCTTCGGAGGACCAGTTGTTCCGGAAGTGTAAATGATCCCGGCTATATCCTCCGGTTTTCCCTCTTTCACAAGGGTGTCATAGAGGGCAGGATCTTCCATATCAGCTTCTCTGCCAATCTCCATAATCTTGTCGAAACTGATCACCATCTGGTCTTCAAGGTCCCTGAGGCCTTCCATATCCCACACAACAATCTTCCTCAGATTGGGTGTATTCTTCCTGAAGATAAAGGCCTTGTTCATCTGTTCTTCATCTTCACAGATAAATACGACCGAATCCGAATGTCCAACCACATATTCGCATTCCTTTGCGGGGTTAGTAGTGTAAACGCCCGCAAAGGTGGCTCCCAGAGACATCACTCCGAACGCTGAATAAAGCCATTCCGGCTTATTTTCACCAATAATGGCAACATGGTCACCCCTTTTCACCCCGATACTGTCCAGGCCCAGCGCCGTGAATTTCACATTTTCCAGGTACTGTCTCCAGGTAATATCACGCCAGATACCAAAATCTTTCATCCTCAATGCGATCCTGTCGGGCTGTTTCCCGGCTATATTAATAAGAGCCTTAGGCAGGGTGTTTGCTTGCATAGTATTATTCTCTCTCGGTAAATTTCGTGTTTTCAGCGGAACCTGACTTTTCTACTATATCTCTTGGATGACTGAGCCTTTCTGTATCCATCAGCAGTTGTTTCCTCTGGGTCAATCCCGAGATAAAACCTTTTTACATCCTCATCTTCGAGCAGCACTTCCGGTTTATCGGCACGTACTATCCTGCCACTTTCCATCAGGAAGGCAAAGTCCGCATACTTCAGGGCCATATTGACATTCTGCTCAACAAGCAGGATGGTCACTCCACCTTTGTTGATCTCCTGTATAATGTTGAATATCTGCTTCGTGAGAAGAGGGGACAGGCCCAGAGAGGGTTCATCCAGCATTAGAAGTTTTGGGCGGCTCATCAGCGCCCTCCCGATGGCCAGCATCTGTTGCTCGCCTCCGCTCATATACCCCGCCTCTTGTTTCTGTCTCTCTCTGAGTATGGGAAAGTGTCTGAACACATCTTCTATATCCTTCTTTATCTCTTTCCTGTCATTCCTCGTATAGGCGCCCATCTGGAGGTTCTCCAACACGGTCAGCTCAGGAAATACCTCCCTTCCTTCAGGCACATAGCTTATGCCCATCCGGACGATTTCTTCGGTATCCTTTCTGTCGATCCTTTTACCCAGAAACTCTATGGAACCTTTCTCGGGCTGGTCATCATCTTCAAGTATCTGCATGATACTCTTCAGTGTGGTTGTTTTTCCCGCTCCGTTGGAGCCGAGGAGGGTTACTATATCACCCTCTTTTATCTCAAAGGATATCCCGTGAAGAGCCCTTATCAGATCGTACCACGTCTCTATGTTCTTTATCTTAAGCATTATCCTTCCTCCCCGAGATAGGCCTCTATGACTTCAGGATGACGCTGCACATCCTGAGGCAACCCCTCCACGATTTTCTTTCCCTGATTTATCGCAAGTATCCGGTCGGAAATGCCCATGATCATGTTCATATCATGTTCAATCAACAGAATTGTAATATTGTATACTTCCTGTATATCCTTGATCCAGATGTTCAAATCTTCCTTCTCTTCGGTATTCATCCCCGCGGATGGTTCATCCAGAAGAAGTATGGAGGGTTCCAGGGCCAGCGCCCTGCCCAACTCCACGAGCTTCCGCCTCCCATAGGCAAGATTGGCTACAAACTGGTCTCTCACAGCCTGAAGGTCAAGGAAATCAACTATCTTCTCCACGAATTCCCTGTTTTTTATCTCCTCTTTCGCCGCCCTGGATTTCCTGCCGAACAGAGTGGCTGTGGCTCCGCTCCATATACCGGTCTTCATGTGTATGTGACGCCCCAGCATCAGGTTGTCCATAACAGTCGCATGCTTAAAGAGCTCTATGTTCTGAAAGGTGCGCGCTATGCCCTTTTTTGCTATCCTGTCCGGCAGATAACCCACCAGGTTTTCACCTTCCAGGAGAATCCTTCCCGAGTCCGGTTTATATATGCCGCTTATCAGATTAAATATGGTGGTCTTGCCTGACCCGTTGGGACCGATTATGGAAAATATTGAGTTTTTCTCGACCTCAAAACTCACATCGTCCACCGCCTTCAGCCCGCCGAAGCTTATGCTGAGATTTTCAACCTTGAAGAGAGACATTATCAGTGATT
>JAUXBI010000131.1 GCA_030619435.1 Syntrophaceae bacterium | reverse complement strand
TACAACCCCGCGCAGAATAACATTGTTTATACATCGGACAATGATGAGGTGAGTTTCATAATCTATGAAGGGTCAATCTCATTCGCCGATGGCGACACGTTTACCTTCAGCGTTACGGCGAGCGATATCGGTCATGGATGGACTGTATGGGATATAGTGAAGGTTCCGAATACGCATGGAAGCTCCGCCGTCCTCTACGCGGCCACTAATGTGGGTGTCTTCAAGAGTACTAATGGTGGTCGGACATGGAGTGAAACATCTAACTTTACGGGTGATTATATAACATCCCTTTACCTGAACACTTTATCCACGGGTGGCGCAAATGATGTTATCTATGCCGGGACGCTGAATGCGGGCGTGTGGGTAAGTACGAACAGCGGGACAGGCTGGACACAGTATCCGGACGGAATGAAAGCGGGCCGGAGCGCCTCGATAAAGGATCTTATGGCTGATTCTGCTAATGGAAGGTTATACGCCCTTTCCTATAGCGGACCGGTCGATCACGCGACGGGAGATGTATATTCCCATGCGTTGAATGTCAACGGATCCATGGCAGCCGGGAACTGGGTCGAGGCAAATGCCGGCCTTTCGGGGGGTGCCCTCTATGCCATGGCTATCGATGACCCCTCTGATCCTGCCGGGCTTTTTGTCGGAGGTGAAGGTATAGAACTTTACAGGGCAGAGAGCGGACTGGATACGGGGAGCCCCGCATGGGATGAGAGTGTTGACGGTATCGACAACACCATAATGGCAAGGATGCCTATCCTGTTCTCAGGTAACTGTTCGATGACTATCGATCAGATTCGGTATGGGAATGACGTATATTATACCGTTTATATCCAGGATATGAATGGAAATCCCCCTATCACAGGTTCGACATTTACGGTAACATATAACGACGATACCGAAATAATTAATTTAACGTATCCCGACTGCTTTGCACACGAGGGGACCTTCAGAGACCCGGGGAATCCCTATACAAATTATCCTTACAGGTTATATGTTCAACTTGATCCGGAGGGAGACGAACAGGATGTGGAGTTTGTCTTCACCCCGGCCAACACTCTGGGCGATGAGGACTATCCCAATGTTCCGGGAAGTTCCGGTTCGGAGCAGAGAGTTACCTATAGTTATTAGATATGGTGGGAATTATGGGGACATGATACTTAGAGACCTTTGCATAAGGTCTCACTCTGAGGAGACACCCCTCAGACTCTCCTAATGATGGCTTTTGAACCCTTTGCATAATATGCAAAGGGTTCACTTAATTAATTGTGAGACAGTGGTTTGTTCACAGGCAGTAAATTTATGGATGAAAAAAGAATATGATGTCTCTTCGAAATACTTTACTGATCGTAATCCTTCTCTGTCTTTATCCGCTTAATGCGTATGGCGGCTGTGAGATGGGCAATTGTGAGAACGGGCGGGGTGTTTATCTGTTCCCTGACGGCGCGGAGTACAGCGGCCATTTCAGTGATAGCGCCATGCACGGCAATGGAACACTCATCTATAAAAATGGAGACAAATATTCGGGTGAGTTCAGGGAAAACAGGTTCGATGGCAAGGGAATCCTGACAACCTCAGACGGCATCTACAAGGGTGAGTTTAAAAATAACATCTGTGAGGGGAAGGGATCATTTACAAGCACCGATGGCAGAAAATATGCGGGTGATTTCAAGAATAACGAGATGGAAGGCCGGGGAACCATGATCTTTCCCAACGGTGATAAATATGCCGGCGGATTCAGAAATGGAAGATTTTACGGACAGGGAACGCTGGCAAAATCGGATGGCAGAAAATACGTTGGAGAGTTCAAGGATGGAAGGATAGACGGAAAGGGCACGATGACGGCTCCCGGGCGCAGATATGAGGGGGAGTTCAAAGACGGCAGGTATGACGGGTCCGGAACGTTTATGTATTCTGATGGTGATATATACAGTGGCGAATTTAAGGAGGGTGAGCGCTGCGGAAAAGGAACCTATACATTCGCGGCCGGCGGGAGTTATACAGGCGATTTCAAGGATGGCAAATATAACGGGCAGGGGATACTGACGATGCCTGACGGAAGGAAATATACAGGGCCATTCACAGACGGTAAATTTATGGGAGAAAGATGAGGGAAAGCTGATAGCTTAGAGTTGATAGCTCATAGCTGATGGCAAAAACAGAAGAACGTCGCAAAGTCTTTTTTGCAGGAACTTTACAATTCAGAGGCTAACAACCGTCAGGATACCCCGCTTTTACAGTGGTATAAATCCCACCCCTTACATTGAAATTGCCGACAACTTCGACCTTTTTGGGGTGTATCTTTTCCACAAAGTCTTTCAGGATTTCATTTACCACCTCTTCGTGAAAGATTCCCCTGTCGCGGTAGGAATTCAGATATATCTTCAGGGACTTGAGTTCAACCAGAAACTCTCCCGGCACATAGGTGATAATTATCTCCGCAAAGTCGGGCTGTGCGGTCATCGGGCAGAGACATGTAAACTCGGGAAACCGTATATCTACCTCGTAATCATGCTCTCTGTACCTGTTCTCTATTGCCTCCATAAAACCTCACTAATATGTAACAAATCGGTGTATCAAGAAGGGCTATTCCTATCTTGACAAGATATTGACTGAGAATCATCATCCCTATTACCGCCGGTGGAAATATACCCCAGAAGGCTATGGTTATGAACAGGACAGAATCGATCAGCTGGGAGACAATCGTCGAGAGATTGTTTCTCAGCCACAGGTGCCTTCCCCCGGTCTTCTTTTTCCACCAGTGAAACGCCCATACATCATGCCTCTGGGATATTATATATGCTATCATGGACGCCATTACTATCCTCGGCGTTGATCCGAGAATAATGTTGTACGCCTCCTGGTGCTTCCAAAATCCGGCGGGCGGGTGTAGCTTGCCCGCGAGTATTACAAGCACCATGAACAGCGACATGTAAAACCCCGTCATGACAAGTGCGCCGGCGCTTTTTTTACCCTCTATCTCCGCCACTACATCGGTAAAAAGAAAGGTAAGAGGATAGAGAATGATCGCCGCGGGCAGCACCATCCCCCCCACTGTAATTATCTTACACGCAAGAATATTGGCCAAAAGCAGGGAGCATACAAAGAGATATTTTATAAATTGAATATTTGGTGAAGTCATATTAAGTTTTCCATTGAAAGATACCCGCAAATAAAGGTAAGAGAAATATCACTGCTGTGTGAATCATGTCAAATGATTTTTCAAAAAATCATCGGCAATAAACTCCGGGTTGAGGGCAGGTGCTATGGACAGGACATATCTTGAGGATAGAGAAAAATTTTTGTCGGATGCCATGAGAGACATGGATGAAGGCTTGTATGATTACGTTACTGTTGTCCTCGCGGAGGCAAGATTGAAGCACTTTCCGGGGGACATGGATGCTTATCTTACCATAGCCTCGTGCCGGGCCGGAATGGACAAGCCGGAAGAAGCCGAAGAGATTGTTGAGCAGTGGCATGATATCGTGCTGGATCAGTCGCGTGTTTACGAAGTACTGGGAGACGCGTACAGTCGGAAGGGGATGACAAAAGAAGCGATAGAATCTTATATGAAATTTGTGACGCTTAACCCCGACACACCCGCATCCGGGCGTGTCTCTGAAAAGATTGCTTCATTGCAAAACATTACCATTGAAGAGGAAGATGGGGGTGGAAATGAACCTGCCGATATGCTGACAGATTTTCATACCATCACCCTAGCCAGACTGTATGTGAAACAGGGCCACTTAAAAACGGCCGAGGATGTGCTTAGCAAGATACTGGAAAGAGATCCGGAAAATGTTGAGGCCAGGGAATATGCGGAGCATGTGGAACACCTGATGGAAAAGAAATGGGGGCCGGTTATTGATGAGTTGGACAGGTGGTTGAATGGACTGCAAGAAAAAAGAGAGCAGTGAATCTTCAGCACGGAAAAGTCGGATCGAGCGCGTGCGATCGATGTTACCCGGGTTTGATGTGGAGGGCATACTTTTTTTTGAAGAAGCAAATATCCGCTATCTTACAGGTTTTGCGGGAAGCGACGGAGCCCTCTTTGTAGGTGGAGAAAGAACCCTTCTGCTGGTGGATGGAAGATATACAACGCAGGCGAAGGACGAAGCGACGGGCTGCGATATTATTAAATTCAGTGACAGGACGGAAGGCATCGCCGGAATAATCTCCGACCTGAGGCTGAAAAGGGTAGGCATTGAGTCACCGGCGATTGTACTTGACAACTATCTTAAATTGCAGGATCGGTTGAAGAATGTGGCTCTGAAACCCCTGTCGGGAGAGATAGAGCGCATAAGGATGATAAAGGATGGCGGGGAGGCTTTTCTTCTCAGAGAAGCCGCAATAATGGCAGCCCGCGCCCTTGAGGAGACGCTGGAACACATCAAACCCGGTATTACTGAAAGGGACATTGCTTCAATCCTGGAGATGAAGATGAGGGAGGTTGGGAGTGAAAAGCCGTCTTTCGAAACCATCGTGGCCTCCGGCGTCAACACTGCCCTCCCCCACGCGGTACCCGGTTCCCGCGAGATACAAGACGGTGATTTTCTGACAATAGATTACGGAACCATACACAAGGGGTATCACTCCGATGAGACATGCACCTTTGCCGTCCGGAGTGTAACTGAAGAACAGGCCGCCCTGTACGCTGTCGTAAAAGAGGCCCACGATAAGGCCCTGAATGCCGTACGACCGGGGATTTCCTGCAGAGATATCGACGGGATCGCCAGGATAGTTATCAGTGACGCCGGCTATGGCGAATATTTTTCACACGGTACAGGACATGGTGTGGGACTTAATGTCCATGAACCCCCCAGGGTATTTGAAAAAGCGGAAGATGTCCTCGAAGAAGGAATGGTCATTACCGTAGAACCCGGCATCTATATCCCGGACCTGTGGGGAGTGAGAATAGAAGACACTGTAATGGTCGGGAAGGACGGATGCGAGATCCTGACAAAGATGTCCAAGGATCTCATGATACTCTAAGGATCTGTCCTTGTTTCCTGGTATTGGCAAAAGGATACGTCCATCGTATTCCTTACAAGATGCTTCCTGCATTTTCTACCCCTTACATCTTTCTATTCCTTTGCCTGGTGGAATTCACATCTATTTTTTCCCGCCTTTTTAGCAGAATACATTGCCTCATCGGCCTGTCTGATAAGTTCTTCGGCATTAGCATTGTCAGCTCGAAAGATGCTGGCGCCTATGCTGACTCCGACAGAGACAACCTGCCCATGTATCTTAAAATCTGAATCTATTGCATTTAAAATTTTTCGAGTAACTATCGTTATATCTTTCCCTTCTTTTGCCTCCGGC
>JAUXBI010000051.1 GCA_030619435.1 Syntrophaceae bacterium | reverse complement strand
GGCAAATTATGTATAATCGGGGCAGGCGCCAGCTTGTCCCGATTATTTCCTTTGCAAAAAAATGATAAAATCACGACAATCTATAAACGTGCATTTTGATTCTTTTGCTTTTCGTAGATGCCTGTTTTAATAAGCAGGTACATGCGTTGTCTGAATGTCCGTTCATAAAAATACAAAATTGGGAAAAATCCTTTTATTGTGACAACGTAATAATTAGTTTAAAACTTATTACACTGCCGTATTTGTAGACTAAGCAGGCAGGAGTACGTAATACATGAAACTGTCGCGACGAGACGTACTTCATATAATCATCAGCGGTGCCATATCAGGAATCGTTTTTACCTTTTTTAAGGTTTCTGGAGCAAAGGCACTACCCCGCCCACCAGGATCGCTTATTGAGAATGAATTCCTGAAATATTGCACCCGATGTTACAGATGTATAGATGTGTGCCCTGCCAATGCGCTTAAACCTGCAAGTCTTCTTGACGGTATAACAAACCTGGGCACACCGGTTCTAGATTGGAAGAAGTGTATCATGTGCATGGAGTGTGTCAGAATATGTCCCACCGAAGCCATTAAGAAAGTCCCCAAAGAAGAGATTGATATCGGAAACGCAGTGATTGATCCCGACATATGTCTCTCCTGGCAGAAAACGAGAAGATGCAAAAATTGTTACAAGGCCTGCAAATATGATGCTATCAAGCTGGAAAAGAGGAGATTTCCCGTTGTCATAGAGGAAAACTGTAATGGTTGCGGAGCCTGTGAGCAACGGTGCCCGACCGATCCCAAGTCTATTGTTGTACATTATGACAAGGTGAAAAGGTTTGATCCTTCCGGGAATCGATTTGTTCTACAGCTTGAAGATCGAGTAGGACCTTATGATTTTCCTCCGTCTAATTTCAAAACATGGTTTGCAGGCAGGATAGAGAAGCTGGCCAGACACTATGGGATTATAAAATAAGGAGCAAGAGAAAGACGGCCTTTAATTTTGTATCAAAGAGATAAGGATCGACTGCTAATGACTGGTTTTGAACATATTCAAAAGACTGGAAGAGATGCCGTGCTGGTTGTAGGTGGTGGCGTGGCGGGCATTACGGCTTCCCTGGATCTCGCGGATGCGGGTCAGTCCGTTCATTTGGTAGAAAGCAGCAGTTATCTCGGCGGTCAGGTATCGAAACTGGACAAACTCTATCCGACCGATCACTGTGCTTTCTGTCCACTCTGGACAGATGTCAAAAAATGCATGGAACATCCTTTAATCACTGTCCATACCCTGTCCCACGTGAAAGAGTTGAACAAAGAAAACGGCAATTATTCAGCTGTCATTTTGAGAGGTCCCCATTACATAGATGAAAAGAAGTGTATTTTCTGCGGACGATGCGAGAAGGAGTGTCCGGCTGCTGCCATCCACCCTGACTGGGAACACTTATACCCTCCATCTTTCGTGATCGATGAAACTTTATGTACAAAATGTGGCAACTGCACAAAGATATGCCCTTCGGGGGCCATTGACATGGATCTGAAAGAAGAGGAAATAAGTCTTCCCGTGAGTGATGTCATATGGGCGACCGGGTTCAAAGAGGCAAACATCAATCACCTCAAGGAATACGGAAGCGGAACCCATCCTGATATCATGACGTCTATGGAGTTTGAAGAATGGACCTCGGAAGCAGGAACCAACAGGGGAACTATCATTAAAAGATCAGATGGCGCGATACCGGCAAACATTGCTTTTATACAGTGCGCCGGAGCAAGGGATTTGAGGATGATTCCTTCCTGTTCTGCCGTATGCTGCATGCATGCCTTTAAACAGGCCGAGTGGGTGAAAAGGAGAGATAAAAGAATCGATTGTTCTATCTTTTATACCGATTTAAGAACTGTGGGGCGCGATTATTACAGATATTCCCTTAGAGATTTTGAAGATGCCAATATCAAACTTGTCCGGGGACGACCGGGTTTGATTCACCCACTGCCAAGCGGCAACGGGATCGCGGTACAATTTGAAAATACGATAACACAAAAAAGAGAGATTAGAAAATTTGACATTGTGATCTTGAACGGGAACATTCAACCTTCCCTGATTCAGCTCCGTCCGGCACAGCCCGGGAGCATGGCAGTTCCCCGGACAGACAAAGAAGGTTTTGTTATTGAAGAATCAGGTGAAACCTCCGATTTTGCATGCGGCTTCGGTCTGGAGCCGGCAGATGTTGCCGATTCCGTAATCCAGGCATCCGCTGCAGCAATGCGAATTATGAATAAAGCATCGGATCAACGGTAGAATGAAATATGGCAAACATATCTGTTTTTCTATGCAAATGTTTCGGAGAAATTGATAATACTATCAATTTTGATTTTCTCCGGGAGGAATTATCAAAAGATCCTTCTGTTGTCCTCATATCGATCGTTGATTCTCTGTGTCTCGAAACCGATATAGAAAAAACTGTTTCCCAAATAAGGGAGAGCAACTCTGATAAGGTATTGATCGCCGCCTGTTCGACCCTTTCGCGAGGCAATCTTGTCATCGAATCTCTTATTAAAGAAGGCGTAGAACGGCATAAGATCGGTCTGGTGGATATAAGGGAAGGATGTGCCTGGATTCATGGCGACAATCCCGAAGACGCCTCAAAAAAAGCAAAAGACCTCATAAATATGGGGATCGCTGCTCTTCAGCATAAAGACATGTCCGACGACATGTCCGTTACCGTTCATCCGAATGCTCTTATAATAGGCGCAGGCCCCGCAGGTCTCGCCGCTGCCATGTCACTTGCAAGAACGGGATTTAAGGTTAACCTTCTCGAAAGGTCAAAGGTCCCCGGCGGAATGCTTAAATTGATTTCCCGCTGTTATCCCGATAACGACGATGCGTCGAACAAACTGGGACCATATCTTAGAGAGGTTGAGAACAATCCCCTCATCACCTTCTATCCGCAATCAAAGATCACTTCTGTTGAGGGAGACACCGGCAACTTCACCGTTCACTTCTCATTTCAGGAAAAAGATAGTTTCATCCAGGCAGGAGTTATTATCGTCGCGACAGGCGCAAAGATATTTTTCCCGACCGGCCTTTATGGCTATGGCGAAATAAAGAATGTAATCAACCAGATGGAGTTTGAAAGACAAAGCCTGAATGGATCATTAGAAACGAAAAAGCCCGTCTTTATACAATGTGTTGGCGCAAGAAATAGAGAAAGACCGTATTGTTCAACCATTTGTTGTCCCATCAGTCTTAAAAATGCCTCGAGGATCGCTGAAGATATCCCGGGCGCGTCAGTATTTATTCTCCACCGGGGGATCATGACGCCGGGGAACACCCTGGAAAAATATTACAGGGATACACTCTCGAGTGGTGTACAGTTTATTCGCTTCGAAGAAGAACAACCACCTCGGATCATAGGCAGTGATTATGTTGAAGCTGTTGAAGTTTATGATGCGATAACCGGTATTACAAGAAAAATTGAGACAGATCTGGTGGTCTTAAGCACTCCCCTTGTCCCAAATAATGATAATGTACAACTGGCGGAAATGCTGGATATTGAAGTCGACCGTTATGGATTTTTCTCGGAGATCTATCCGATGCATCCCCTGGAAACAAAAACGGATGGAATATTCATATGCGGTTCCGCGAGATGGCCCGTTTCTTCAGACCATTCGATATTACAGGGGAAAGCGGCAGCCATGAAGGCAGTTTCGTATTTAAGACAGAGTAAAATCGCCGCATCGACACTCAGCCGGGTTCCCGGTCTGAAATCAGGTCACGCCCGGGTTGTTCCCGAATCCTGCACGGGTTGTGGAAACTGTGTCGCTGCCTGTCCCTTCGACGCCTGTCATATTGAAAAGCTGGAGGGTCGATATATCAGTATTGTTAACATGATGAAATGCAAGGCATGTGGAAGCTGCGTCTCCGTATGCCCCAACGGGACCATGCAGATTCCCGAGCATAATTATCGCATGGTGGGGGAAATGATAAAAATGGCGTTTTAAAAAAATGTCAAAAAACTTTTTTATCATTGGGGCTTTGGGATTTGTTATTAATGTTTATTTATTTATCAATGTCGAAACAGGATATAGACAATAAGGCGAGGGGTTAAAATGAACCAGCCCAGAATCCTGATCTTTGCATGCAAGTGGTGTGGTTTTATCGGAGCTGATGCTGCCGGGAAGAAGAGAATCTCTCTCCCCTCACGATTTCGTGTCATTCCGATGGAATGCGCATCTCTTGTTGAAACCGATGCCATCCTGAGAGCATTGGCCGGAGGAATTGATGGTATAGCTGTTCTGGGATGTCACATAGGAGGATGTCGTTATAATAATGCGAATCACACTGCTATTAAAAGATTGGAGCTTTTACAAGATTTACTGGACACAACAGGTATAGGAAGCAGCAGGCTTTTGCTCAGTTTTGGGACCGCACATGAAGATTATCAGTTTGAGGAAATAATAAAGAATTTCTTTGATGAGTTAACCTTACTGCCACCCCTTGATCCCTGGTTGTAACCGTTTGAAGTGATAAACTGATTATGCTCGAGAAAACAAAAAACATAGCAAGACAGATTCTTGAAGAGAAAAAAGCCAGTGCTGTCTTTGGCTTAATGAGGAATGAATGGAATATTATCCAGCCTCATCTATTTGAAGATCCTGCGGGATTAGCCAACCTTGTTCTTGAGCCAAAATGGTTGCTGGCAAAGCTCGCTATGAGAATTTTACGTTCCTCACCGGAAAATTACAAACTGGCTGTAATCTGCCGGGGATGTGACGAAAGGGCGCTGATTGAGCTGATAAAGAGAAATCAGATAGAGAAAGAAAACCTCCTTACGATTGGAATTGCCTGCAGTCAGGAGCAAGCGGCTATATGTCTTTGCGACAGGCCTTATCCGGAGAAACTCGATGCGGGAGAGAAGGTTTCAGGGGTAGATCCCTTTCAGGATGAAAGAGTCCGGAAGTTTTTGATTGGCAATGACAAAGAGAGGATGAAGAGATGGGCTGATATGCTGAAGAGGTGCATCAAGTGTTACGGCTGCCGTAATTCCTGCCCTATCTGCATCTGTGAACCCTGCAAACTGGAAGACGATGTCTGGGTGCAAAGGGGTGTCGTGCCAGCGGAAACGATAACCTTTCACCTTATACGTGCCTTTCACCTGTCGGATACATGCGTGGCCTGTGGAGCCTGTCAGGAGGCATGCCCCGTCAATATTCCCCTCCTCTATTTACAGCTTGGGATGCGTAAAACACTGCGTGAAAAATACGGGTACGAGGCGGGACTTGATCCGGAGACAAAATCACCAGTCCTTTCCAGTGCTTTTGAAAAACCAGATACGGACAGGGAATTCCCCGACTGGATAAACTCTCTGAGGGAAGAAGATGAATCCTGAATTTATAAAGACCATTTGTCCCTATTGTGGAACCGGCTGCGGCCTTATTATAAAAGTCGAAGATGGCGTTGCCGTTGCCACCTATCCTGACAGAGAACACCCCGTCTCCAGGGGGAGCCTGTGCATAAAGGGATGGTCTGCACACGAGTTTATCAACCATCCCGACCGTCTGACAGATCCCCTTTTGAGAAAGGGTGATACGTTTCAGAAAATCCCGTGGGATGAAGCCATCCCGATGGCAGCTTTGAAATTGCGTGAGACTGCCGCAAAATATGGCGGCGATGCCATAGGTGGTCTTTCTTCCGCCAAATGTACCAACGAAGAAAATTACCTTTTCCAGAAACTGATACGAATGGCCTTTAAAACAAATAATGTGGATCATTGCGCACGTCTGTGTCATGCCCCGACTACTGTTGCCATGGTACAGGCCCTTGGCAGCGGGGCTATGACGAATTCTATTTCCGATCTGGCCGGGGCTGAGTGCATTTTCGTTATCGGTTCCAACGCAGCGGAGAGCCACCCAATCATCATGGGGGAAATTTATAAGGCTGCCGACAAGGGTGCTACAATCATTGCCGTAGATCCCCGTGAAACGGCAGTAACCCGGAACGCTAAAATCCACCTGCGTATAAATCCGGGAACGGATATCCCACTGCTGTGCGGCATGATGAGACACATTATTGACGAAGGACTGCACAACGAGAATTTTATCAGGGCACGAATGGAAGGATTCGAAGATCTGAATGAATTCCTCCACTTATGGCCTGTCAAACGGGCTGCCGAAGAATGCGGTATCAATGAAGAAATCATCAGAAATGTGGCGGAGATTTACGCAAAAGTAAAAGAATCCGCCATAATATATTGCATGGGTATCACTCAACATGCCTGTGGAACAGCCAATGTTCTCGCCATCTGCGATCTTGCCATGTTGTGCGGTCATGTGGGAACAGAACACTCCGGCATATACCCTCTTCGGGGGCAGAATAATGTCCAGGGCGCCTGTGATATGGGTGCCCTGCCCAATGTCTATCCCGGATACCAGAGTGTCAGCGATTCGGAAATTCAGAACAAATTTCAAAATGCCTGGGGGGATACACTCTCCAATAAACCGGGGCTTACCGTTACAGAGATTATCGGTCTCGCGGGAAAAGATATACGAGCGGCCTATATCATGGCAGAAAATCCCGCATTGAGCGATCCCGACACCAATCATGTGCTGGAATCTCTGAAGGCCTTCGATTTTCTAATCGTTCAGGATATTTTTCTCACCGAGACGGCAAAGTTCGCGCATCTGGTATTTCCCAGTTCCTGTTTTGCCGAAAAGTCCGGAACATTCACTAATACGGAGCGAAGATTTCAGCTTTTAAGAAAAACAGTCGCTCCTCCGGGGAACGCTAAGGAAGACTTTGAGATCTTATGCCTTCTTGGAAACGCTTTGGGGCTTGATTTTTCTTATAAAAATCCCTCAGAAGTCATGGATGAAATCGCGTCTCTGGCCCCAGCCTACGGAGGAATTAGTTTTGACAGACTGGAGCGGGAAGGGCTGCAGTGGCCCTGCCCTGATTTAGAACATCCCGGCACCCGGTATCTTCATAAAGACCGATTTACGAGGGGCAAAGGACTTTTCGTCGTCCCCGAGCATACTCCACCCAAAGAACTGCCCGATGAGGATTATCCTTATTATCTAAGTACAGGAAGAATGTTTGCCCATTATCATACCGGGACGATGACGCGCCGCTCATCCTTTCTCAACAGGGAAGTAGAAGAGGCCTATGCTGAGATCAACCCGGAAGACGCTGCTCTTCTGGACGTAAAAGACGGGGAGAAAATAAAGATAACAACCCGCAGGGGAAGTATTATAACAAATGCCCGGATAACGAAACGTGTTTCAAAAGGATGTATTTTCGCGCCCTTTCACTTTGCAGAGGCACGGGCGAATATGCTGACTAATCCGGCACTGGATCCTCGTTCCAAAATACCGGAATTCAAGGTATGTGCCGCGGATGTAAGGAAGGAATCACAGGATGGCTAACGGTAAAGACAGGATCGCTGAAGCGAGGAGATCTTCCGGTGCCTACAGTTGTGTGGAATGTGGCAGGTGTGTTGCGGTATGTCCAATGGCGGAGATGTACACAAATTTTTCCATCGAAATGTCACCCCGGGGGGTGATTAAAAAAGCCCTGACGGGGAACGACATAATTACGGACGAAAATATATGGTATTGTACAGAATGTAATGCCGGCACGGATGTCTGTCCACAGGGGGTTAGCTGTCGCGATCTGATTCGAGCTCTCAGAGAAATAGCAATCGAAGAAAACATGGTTGAAAATTTAAAATACTGTACCCGTTGCGGTAAACAGTTTTTATCAATCCCCGCAAAAAACTTTGTTTTTGAAAGGTTGAGAGAAGAACCTTCGAACGTTTTGGACATTCTCGAACTTTGTCCCTCATGCAGGAGGGAGATTTACATGTTACGTAATACATAGGTACTGTGATGCAGGAACAAACGAACGAACAAAACAACATTATCACCCTTGAGGATCTCAGGCCTCGCCCGGAAGAGAAGAAAACCTTCTCCGACTACTTCATGCCGCGACTTCATCCCGGCATTCTCTTTGATCCTGAAAAATGTACCGGTTGTGGCACCTGTGAGATGGTCTGTTCCTTAAGAAATATCTCTAAAATAGCCCCTGCTTCTGCAAGCATAAAGGTGCTCAGAGATGAAATCAGTATCAAGAATTTTGCGAATCTCTGTCAGCATTGCCGCAAACCTCTGTGTATAGAAGCCTGCCCCACCAAGGCGATTGAAAAAGGGGAAGACGGGATTGTCCGTATCAACAAACTGTTCTGTGTCGCATGCGGTCTTTGTACGATGGCCTGCCCGGAAGCCGCACCGCTTCAAGATCCAATAACGGGAGAAATCAATAAATGCGATCTGTGTGAGGGTGATCCACAGTGTGTTAAATATTGTCCATCCGGTGCCCTTACTCTGCCAAAGGGGAAAAGTATAAGATGGATAAAAGGTCTGAGATGGTCCGTTCAGACTATTTCATTTCTCCTTCTGGCCGTTATCTTGATCGGAACCTTCTGTTCCCTGAAAGCGGGCGCGCTCAGTCTGTCCTGTCCCGTGGGAGTTCTCCAGAATATTGCATCGTCAGGTACCGTCGTGCTCGTCTGGGTTCTGTCGACTTTCTTTATCATCGGATTGACCATACTTGCGGGCAGATTTTTCTGCGGGTGGATCTGTCCCTTCGGCTTCTTTCTCGATCTTGTCGATAAGATTACACCAAAAAAGATCGGATTACCGTCATTTCCCAAGAGCAGGATGGCAAAGTACGGAATCCTTGCCGGAGCTGTGGGAGGAAGCTTCGCCTTCGGTTCCCAGGTTTTTTGTCCCATATGTCCAATAGGTTCGATTTGTCGCTCCTATGGCACGGCGGGAACGCTTAATGGTGCCAACATGGGGATAGTAGCCGGACTGGCAGGCCTGGAGATAGCAGAAAGGCGGGTCTGGTGCAGGTATTTCTGCCCGGTAGGGGCTATCCTGGCGCTCTTTGCAAAGTTTGGTCTGATAAAAATTGTCATTGGGGCAAATCAATGCAAAAAATTTTCCTGTGTGCAATGCGCGGAAGTATGTCCCATGGGAATTATTGACGCGAATAAGTTGAGGGAAGGCATATCGCCGGATATACCGATGACCGAATGTATTACATGTATGAGATGCATTGACCGATGCCCTTACGGTGCGG
>JAUXBI010000012.1 GCA_030619435.1 Syntrophaceae bacterium | reverse complement strand
TATCGAACAGGCGGGGGGTAAAAATATCAGGGAGATTTCTTCCGACGATATTATCTCGTTTCTCGGAAATCTGAAGGATGGCGGACTGGCAACCAGTTCCATCAACCGGTCTCTCGCGGCTATCAGGGGGTTTTACCGGTATCTACTGACTGAGAAAGTTGTTGATGAAAATCCTGTGGCTAACATCGAACTGGCCAGAGTATGGATGCATCTTCCGGACACGCTGAGCAGGGAAGAGATGAACCTTCTCTTAAAACAGCCCGGCACGAAGACACCTCTTGCTGTCAGGGATACCGCCATGCTGGAGCTTCTGTATGCGACGGGGATTCGCGTGTCGGAAGTGGTTTCTCTGTCCATGAGTAACATAAACTGGCAGGCGGGTTATCTCATCGTTGTGGGAAAGGGGAACAAGGAGAGAATTGTTCCGATTGGAAGGGCGGCTTTTGACTGTCTGAACCGATATGTAGAAGGCTCAAGGCGGAAATTGTCTAAGGGAAGATCGGTAAACACCATTTTCCTGAATAGATCGGGAGCAGGCCTGACACGTCAGGGGTTCTGGAAGATTGTAAAAAAATATGTTAGGAAAGCCGAATTGCAGAAGAAGGTTTACCCTCATACGTTCAGGCATTCTTTTGCGACACACCTTCTGGAGGGAGGAGCTGATTTGCGTTCTGTGCAGGTAATGCTCGGTCACGCCGATATATCCACCACACAGATCTATACGCATGTCACTCGTGAGAGATTGAAGGAGATTCACAAAAAATATCATCCGAGAGGATAGTGATGGATTACTATCGCAATTCTGTAGAAAAGAAGAGAAAAACCAGAGTCCCCCGGACCGGAAAGAGCAGATTTCCCCTCTGGGGGATAGTCCTTGTCGTGCTGGTGTCTTTTATCGTTGGCGTTGTATTCAGCTCACTGGCGGCGAATCTTGGAGGTTTCTCCTGGTTGTCAAGGATGAAAGGCACCATTCTTGTTACTGTCGCGGGAGAAATTCCTCAAACCTACTACATCGGTATCGAAAAAAATGGAAAGGACTACATATTAAAGGAAGGGGACCGGTTTGAGGTCTCGTATCGTGATGAATTTGCCATAAAGAAAGTAACGACAAACTGTTTTTTTAACCGGGGTATCACGGTTGATATTGAGGGAATAGGGAGCTCAAATGACCTGGAGACTCTGTTAAATGGAATTGAGTTGGTTGACAGAAAGGTAGCGGACGACAGCAAGACTTCCGGAATCAATGTCTTGTATCGGGGGAAGATCATTACGTCCATTCCTATAGATGTAAAAATCATGCCTCAGGACTGGTTGAGGTTCGCGCGAGGATCCAAAACGGAAAAATCCAGAATAGAATATCTTGAACGTGCTGTTCGCATGAAAAAGGATGACATAAACGCGCGCAAGATGCTGGCGAAACTCTATATAAAATCCGGAATGACCAATAAGGGGATTCTGGAATATAAGAGGATATTAAAACAAAAACCCGGTGATCTGGCTTCTCTTATCGAGCTTTCGAAGATATACATGCACGGGAAACAGTACGAGAAAGCCTTAGTCATTCACCGGAAAATCATCAAGATCGACCCAAAAGACGATGTTGCTTATGCGAATATCGCTTATTCCTATGCGAGACTGGGAAACTGGAAGAGGGCGGTCGCCAACGGTAGGGCTTCGCTCAAACTTAATCCAGGCAGCACCACAGTTCGTTATAACCTGGCTGAAGCTTATGAAAAAACGGGCAGAGACAAGGATGCCATCGCGCAATATGAACAAGTTTTGAAAAAGATGCCGGGTGATGTGAATGTTATGGTTGTTCTCTCGGATGCCTATCTCAGGGCAGGCAAGTATGATGATGCAATAAATCTGTATAGAAAGGTTATAAAAAGACAGCCGAAAAATGCCTCCGCATACGCCAATATAGGACTTGCATACGGGAACAAAGGGGTCATGGAAAAAGAGATAGCGAATTACAGGAAAGCTATCTCTCTCAGGCCCAAAGATCCGGTAATACATTTCAATCTTGCCGTGGCGTACGACAAAGGGAAACTTTACGATAAAGCAGCCCTGGAATATCGAAAAGTGTTGGAGCTCAAACCCGGTGATACCGATGCCGGGTTGCGTCTTGCCGGCTATTATCTTGCAAAGAAAAATTACAGCAGCGCGCTGGGTATGTACGAAAAACTGATAAAGGCCCAGCCCAAAAATGCATCCATATACGAAAAGACCGGTTTTGCGTATGGAGAATTGAAAAAATATAAAAAATCTGCCGCCAATTATGAAAAGGCCATAAAATATGGCGCGAAGGGCGAATATATCCACTATAATCTTGCCTTCGCGTATGACAAGATCGGAAAGAGAAAAAAGGCAATCTCCGAATATGAAAAGTTCGCTTCGCGCAAACCCACCATGGAAGTACTGACGATACTGGCGGATTATTACATGGAAGAGAAACAATATGACAGAGCTATAAGCACCTATAAGAAGATGATCAAGATTAATCCCCGGGAGGCAGGATTATATTCGGGTATAGGATATGCCTATAACCTGAAAGGAGATACGGACAAGGCGATTGCCAACTACAAGGCTTCTATCCGTTATGATAGTGAAGACGACATGGCATACTGCCGGTTGGGCGAGGCCTATGAGAAGAAGGGCATGTATGAAGAGGCACTCAGGGAATATACAAATGCGTATCAGGTTAATCCTGATTCGAACGAAGCGGCGCGCAAGATACCGCATATGAAGATTCGGATGTTACAGAAAAAACACCAATAGATAGAGGGAGTAGTGAAAATGGAGCAGATTATTCTGAGGGACATGGTTATCGGTGGGGATGCTCCCTTTGTGCTGATTTCAGGTCCGTGCGTTATCGAAGATGGTGTAAAGACGGAAAAAATAGCTATGTACCTGAAGGATCTGGCAGGGGAGCTTGATATCCCTTTTATCTTCAAGGCATCCTATGACAAGGCGAATCGAAGCTCCATGGGCTCTTTCAGGGGTCCCGGAGTGAAAGAAGGCCTTGATATACTCAGGGGAATCAGGGAGGGCTTTTCAATCCCTGTCCTTTCTGATGTCCATCGGTTTGAGGAGATTGAAGAAGCATCGAAGGTGCTGGATGTGATGCAGATTCCGGCATTTTTGTGCCGGCAAACGGATTTTTTAGTGGAAGTTGCCAGGGCCGCCGGGATAATCAATGTCAAGAAGGGCCAGTTTCTTGCTCCGTGGGATGTCTCGAATATATTAGACAAGATAGCATCCACAGGGAATAAAAACATAATGATTACAGAGAGGGGAGTGAGCTTCGGTTACAACAACCTTGTCGCCGACATGAGATCGCTTCCCATATTGAGGGGAATGGGATATCCCGTAATTTTTGATGCAACACACAGCGTGCAGCTTCCGGGTGGGGCCGGCGGTTCGTCCGGAGGCAACAGAGGGATGGCGGTTTATCTGTCACGTGCGGCAATTGCCACGGGAATTGACGGATTGTTTCTTGAGGTTCATCCCGATCCCGAATGCGCCCTGTGCGACGGCCCCAATTCTCTTTATCTGGATTCACTTCCAGCTCTTCTCGGAATGCTTAAAAAAATAGACAGGATCGTTAAAACCGATAGACCTTGAGAGAAGGATAAATTATGGATAAAACTTTCTTTGAAAAGATGAAAATGGTTACTCTGCTGGTATTGGATGTTGATGGTGTGCTGACCGACGGGAAAATAATCATTGATGACCTTGGGAATGAGTCTAAAAACTTCAACGTCAGGGACGGGCACGGGTTGAAACTTCTGATGAGAAGCGGCATTGATGTTGTTTTCCTGACGGGTAGAGAGTCGGAAGTAGTAAAACACCGTGCGGATGAGCTTGGAATCAAAGATGTTTACCAGGGAGTAAGAGACAAGGCAAAGGTGTTGGGCGAGATGCTTGCCTCAAAAGGATTGTCTGGTGAGTGTGTTGCGTATGTGGGGGATGACATAGTGGATATTCCTGTATTCAGGATGGTTGGGTTCTCAGCTGCTGTTGCGGACGCGCTCGATTATGTCAAGGCAAATGCTGATTATGTCACCGTGAATGAGGGGGGAAACGGCGCAGTGAGAGAAATATGCGAAATGATCCTCATCGCCTGTGGAAAATGGAATGATGTAACATCGAGATATGGAATGAAGGTTGAGAGATGAGACTTTCCCTTTACATATTGGCAGGCAGATGGTACATTTCTTGCTAAAATACTCGGGAGAGTTTTGAAGATACGAATTTTCACTAATCCTGTTTATGCGCGAATGAGCGCAGGTAGTCGGAGCATTTTTTCATGCTCAAGATCAGACTGTTCAGCTTTTGAAAATCTCCCCGGACTAAACTTTTGTTAAAGAAGATATCAGCGAAGAAACTGCTCATTGGCGGATGCATTCTTCTTGTTGGTGCGTTGTTACTCTACGTACTCTGCATTGCCCACAAGAAGGAAAATGACGTTCTTAAAGTCATCTCAGATAGGGTTGATCTTAAGATAAAAGATTTTCACTATACCGAAGTGGGAGATCCCGATCTGGCGTGGGAGATTAACGCGGATACTGCCAGATACATCAGGAAGGATAATATCACCCTCTTTGAGAATGTTGAGATAAGATTAGTTCTTTCCAATGGTGGAATATATACGATAACAGGTGAAAAGGGCTCTTTGCATACCGATACAAAGGATATGGATATATATGGAAATGTAGTTGCCGTTTCGAATAATGGAGACCGTTTTGAAACGGACAGCCTGTATTACACCCATAGTAACAAAAAGATTCATACGAAGGATACCGTGGAAATGACACGTCCCGGTACCGATATAAAGGGAGTTGGCATGACCTTGTCGCTGAAGGACAGAAGAGCAACACTGTTGTCCCATGTCAGCGCAGTAATAAAGAAAAAATAATTTTGGTAGGGTAGTCGCAATATATGAGAAAAAAAATCTTTCTGATACTGCTGTTTGTAGTAATTTTCCACCTTGCCTTAGCAGGGGGTGTGTGCGGCGGGGAAAATCCGATACGGATAACATCAGATCGTCTGGATTCTTACGATGACAAGGGCCTTATTCTGTTTTCCGGGAATGTTGTAGCTGTCCAGAATGATACGGTAATAAATTCGGACGAACTGTACCTTTACTATGACAAGAAAAGCAGTGGAGAAAATGCCATCCCCGGTATAACCGAAGGCGCGGGAAAGATAGACAGGATTGAACTGAAGGGCAATGTAACCATGAAAAGGGGTGAGAGGACTGTTACCGGAGACATGGCCATCTTCTATAACGCTGATCAAAAAATCATTGTCACCGGCAATGCCATGATGATGGAGGGGGAGAACGTGATCAGAGGGGACAGAATTACCGTTTTCCTGACGGAAAACAGAGGCGTTGTAGATGGTCCCGGCGGAGAGAGGGTTACAGCTACTATCTACCCGGATAGGACTAAATAAGAAGTAAGACCGATTTATTATAAAACAGGGTAGAATTCTTGGAAAAGCTGCTTGCGACAGAACTGGTAAAAACCTACAACGGGCGACGTGTTGTGGATAAGATTAACTTGGAAGTCCACAGGGGAGAAGTGGTTGGACTGCTGGGGCCTAACGGTGCCGGCAAGACGACAACCTTTTACATAATGGTGGGCCTGATAAGCCCGGATGGCGGGAGCGTTTTATTGAATGGTGAGGATATCAGCCACTATCCTATGTATATGAGGGCGCGGAAGGGAATAAATTATCTCCCGCAGGAACCGTCGGTATTCAGAAAACTTACGGTGGAAGAAAACATAATGGCTATCCTGGAAACACTGGATATAAGTAAAGGCGAAAGAGAGGAGAGACTGCACAAGCTCCTCGAAGAACTGGACCTTTCAGGCCTCTCAAAAAATATGGCATATTCACTTTCAGGAGGCGAACGCAGGCGGGTGGAAATTACAAGAGCGCTGGTTACATCACCGCAGTACATGCTCCTCGATGAGCCCTTTGCGGGCATTGATCCAATAGCAGTTGCGGATATTCAGGATATTATACGTAGATTGCGGGCAAGAGGAATAGGGGTGCTTATTTCTGATCATAATGTAAGAGAAACCCTCAAGGTTTGCGACAGGGCATATATTGTAAACGAAGGCACGGTCCTTGTTGAAGGCGATCCGGACTATATAGCAGGCAGTGAAATTGCCCGTAAATTTTACCTCGGGAAAGATTTCGATCTATAGGCAAAGCAATGGTTTTAGAACTCAGACAGACTCTTAAACTGACGCAGCAATTGGTCATGACACCACAGCTGCAGCAGTCAATCAAGCTCCTCCAGCTTTCGAGATTAGAGCTGGTGGATACCATAAATCAGGAGCTTGAAGAAAATCCTCTCCTCGAAGATCGGCCGGCCGATGATGATCCGGAGACAGACGTTGTCCCGGAACTTGATGACATGAAGGTTGAAATGAAGACGAAGGAGATTACCGGAGAGGGGGATGGGAAAGAGGACTTTGACTGGGACAGCTATCTCGAAGATTTTGGTCCAATGGGCGTTCCCTATTCCCACGAGAATGCGGACGCTCCATCTTTTGAGAACACTCTTACCAAAACAAGCTCTCTCTCAGATCACCTGCTGTGGCAACTTAACCTGTCGCGTTTCACTGATGTGGAAAGGCGTGTGGGTGAACAGATCATAGGCAATTTAAACGGAGACGGATATATCGTGGCAACCCCTGAAGAGATTGCCTCCTTGGAAGATGTGGATCCGGCTCTTGTCGAAGATGTTCTTGGAAAGGTGCAGAAATTTGATCCCCCGGGTATTGCCGCGAGGGATTTAAAAGAGTGTCTGCTTATACAGATAAGATTTCTGGATATTGATTCACCGCTTCCGGAAAAGATAGTTGAAGATCACCTGAAGGATCTTGAGACGAATAACTACAACAATATAGCCAGAAAACAGAAGATTTCCATTGATGACGTCAAACAGGCAGTGTTGCTGATAAGCAAACTGAATCCCAAACCAGGGCTTCTCTATAACGATGAGAGACCCCAGTATATAATCCCGGATGTATTCGTTTTCAAGGCCGGAGATGGATACAGAGTTACACTGAACGATGACGGCATGCCAAGACTGAGGATAAACAATCTCTACAGGGAAATAATGAGCGGTATGAAAAACAACGAGGGGGAAGAATGCAAGACCTATATCAGGGACAAATTGCAGTCCGCGACCTGGTTGATAAAGAGTATTCAGCAAAGGCAAAAGACAATCTACAGGGTATCTGAGAGTATCGTAGAGCGCCAGATTGAGTTTTTTGACAAGGGCATCAATTATTTAAAACCGATGGTTTTAAGGGATATTGCTGATGATGTTGAAATGCACGAGTCAACGATAAGCAGGGTTACTACGAATAAATACATGCATACGCCGAGGGGCATCCTTGAGCTCAAATATTTCTTTAACAGCGGAATAAACAGGATAGGCAATACCCCCCAGATAGCATCGCAGAGCGTTAAAGAAAGAATAAGACAGATAATAAGCGAAGAGGATAACAGGAAACCATATAGTGACGATCGGATAGTTAATATACTTGTGGACTCGGATATATCTATAGCAAGGAGAACAGTGGCAAAATACAGGGAGTCGCTGGGAATATTGCCTTCATCCAAGAGAAGGAAGTATTTCTGATCTAATGAAATACCGATTGACTTTTATAATCGGCTCAAATATAAGGCGGAGTTTCATCGTGCTGCTGATCGATGAAGTTGTTTTAAAGAATTTGATAGAGAAATCAGGAGGACTTAGTGCCTGATACAGAGTCTACTGTAGAGGAGGAACACGCATGCAAACTTCTTTTACCTTTCGGAATATGGAAGCCGGAGAATGGTTGAAAGACTATGTTAGTAAAAAACTTGCCAAGATTGAAAGATATATAGACAAACCTGTAAGTGCCCAGGTGATACTGTCCGTGGAAAAATTCAGGCATGTTGCAGAAATAAAATTGTCGGCCAGGAATATAACCCTTCAGGGCAAGGAAGAGGCGAAGGAAATGACTCTTGCCGTAGACAATGTTATAGATAAGATAGAACGACAGATGAAGAAATATAAGGAGAAAACGAGGAATCACAAGGATGTTGCATCCATAGGAGAGAGCATGGGGCCCGGGGAACCGTCTGTTGAGGAGTATGATGAATACGATGAAAACCCCGAAGTGGTGGAGACCAGGAAGGTCGTACTCAAACCTATGTCTCTGGAAGATGCGATCCTGGAAATGGATGAGTCGAGAAACAGATTCGTCATTTACAGAGATTCTTCCTCTGAGAGTGTGAGTGTTATTTATCGTCGTGATGACGGGAAGTATGTCCTGATCGAGACCAACAGCTGAAATAGAAGGTGAGCTATAATGAATATCCGGGATATGCTTAAGAAAGAATTTATCATTGAAAATCTGAAATCCAGGACGAAAAAAGAGGTTCTCGTTGAATTAGCAGATGTTTTTTCGCATGGGGATACAGGTCTTGACCGCGATACTTTAATTGAGGTGTTGCTGGAGAGGGAAAAACTTGGCAGTACAGGAATAGGTGATGGTATTGCCATACCTCATGGAAAACTTGCAGGTCTTGAAAAACTTATCATCTCATTCGGAAAAAGCGTGACGGGGGTTGATTTTGATTCCCTGGACGGTAAGCCTGTGCACATCTTCTTTCTGCTTCTGGCTCCGGAGAATTCAGCGGGACAGCATCTGAAAGCGTTGGCCAGAATATCGCGAATGCTGAAAGATGTCTCCTTCAGAGAGGCTCTTCTCAAAGCGGAAACATCTGAAGACGCATACAATCTTATAATTGAAAAGGACGAGACATATATTTAAAGTCCCAGTCTGTAACATTTGTGTCTTTTCGTGAAAAGCTAACCACGAAATTTACGAAAACACGAAAAATTTAAGAGTTGTTTCATCCTTCTTTCCTATACCCTCTCTCGTGTTCTCGTGACGGTTTTTTAAAACATCCGGGTTGCGGATTTGCCGCCTTTAGCATCCGCCCCTTTCTTTAGATAATCCATGACAATTGAGGAAAGCATACTAAAGAGTTGCCATGTCGAACCGGAATACTACAGAGGAAACAGCAAGCATGCAGGGTGTGTTGGTGGAGCTGTTCGGTGTAGGGATTGTCATAACCGGAGGGAGTGGTATAGGCAAGAGTGAATGCGGCCTGGAGCTGGTGACAAAGGGTCACAGGCTTGTCGCTGACGATTCAGTGGATATAATAAAAGCTCCTGATGGTACACTCTACGGCAAATGTCCTGATGTGACGAAACATTTCATGGAGATCAGGGGAATCGGCGTGGTTAATGTAAAAAGCCTCTTCGGTCCGGGTGCCGTAAGCGACGGCGTATCGGTGGATATCATTGTCGAACTGATCAGATGGGAAGACTGGGAGGATCCGGACAGACTGGGTTCGGAAGAACAATACTGCCGCATTCTCGCCGTTGACCTGCCAATGGCCAGACTGCCCGTAAGGTCGGGGGGAAATATGGCTACTGTCATAGAAATAGTAGCGAGAAATCATATACTTAAAAAAAGAGGCTATAACGCTTCAATGGACCTGATAAAAAAAGTTTCCGATAAGATAAGAAAGACGGAAAAGCGATGAAGAATCTTCGTATTGTCATTGTAACAGGCCTGTCAGGTTCCGGGAAGAGTACGGCCTTGAAGGCCCTGGAAGATATAGGTTTCTTTTGTGTTGATAATCTTCCGATCATGCTTCTCCCTAAATTTCTGGACCTGCAGACCGAAGCCTTGTCCGAAGTTTCTAAGATAGCTCTGGTTATGGATTTGCGTGAGAAGCATTTTCTTGAAAAACATATGGAGATACTCTCCAGGTTGAAGAAAAAGAAGTACAATATTGAGGTACTTTTCCTTGATGCAAACGATGATCTCCTTCTGCGAAGGTTCAGCGAAACGAGGAGGATACATCCCCTGTCTGAGGGCAATACCATTCTTGAAAGCATAAAACTGGAACGGGATAAACTGCGCGAATTAAAGGAAATGGCCGGTAGTGTCATTGACACGTCGAATTACAGCGTTCACCAGCTGAAGGAACATGTCCAGGGGCTCTATCTTGCCCCCGGCAAGGCCAAAAAGCTCCTTATAAATCTTATATCATTCGGATACCGTTTCGGCTTACCTCCGGACGCGGATATAGTGATGGATGTCAGATTCCTTCCAAATCCCTATTTTATTAGTGATCTCAGGGAGCATAACGGCAATGAAAAAGCCGTGGAAAAATATGTTATGCAGTGGGATGATACAGAGCTATTTCTCCTGAACCTGTTCAAGATGATAACATTTCTGACGCCATTGTACGAAAAAGAGGGGAAATCATACCTGAATATCGCAATTGGGTGTACAGGAGGACGACACCGATCCGTGGTCATACTCAACCAGTTGGCCGGGTATTTTTCGGACAGGGACTATACGACAAGTGTAAGCCATCGGGATATAGACAGGGTGTAAAGGAGCTTACTCCTTACGGGGACGCCAGCTTTATCGTTATATTATCCTTTATCCAGTGTGGGTCCCACCATTCCAGCGGGTTTACAAACTTGCCTCCTGCTATCATGCTGAAGTGAAGATGATCGCCTCCTGCCATGCCGGTGTTACCTGTGCGACCGATCATCGCTCCTTTCCTGACTGCTTGTCCTTTCTCTACTCTTATCGACGAAAGATGACCATAGAGGCTGAAGATCCCCATACCGTGATCTATGATTATTGTATTTCCGTAAATTCCGAGATATTCTGTAAAGTCGACAATGCCTCGATTTGACGCCTCCACCGGTGCGTTTCTCGTGGAGGCGAGATCAACTCCCATGTGTACGCTTTTACTTATTTCCCTGCCGTCATGATAATAGGTTCTCCTGTCGCCGAAGGTTGCCATGTTGGCGGCATTTTTCATCCGGAGGAAGGTTTCTTTCCAGAGTTGCTCCGGCCGCGTGTCTTTGCAGATCGTCTCGATGGTTCTCAAATTGTGCGCTCTCATCTCACTGTTTATGCGCGAGAAAGCTTCGAGCAGGGTTGTTTCTCTCAAATCTTTGTATCTCTGCTGAAACTCCGGTATCTTCATTTCCAGAAAACGCTGGCTTATATTCATCCTGTCCCTGCGGAACTTTTTGTTTCTTATATGAAAGGAGACCGGGTAGAGCGAAATGTTTCCGGCATTGTCTTCAGCCAGGAGACTTATCTTCAGCTTTTCCTTTGTAGTATCCATCGGTATGGCAAAATAAGATATATGGCGTATTCCGTCCGTTGTGGTTTCCGGATACGAAGGAAAAAAATTATTGTTGACCTGTACCCCGCTTCGAGACACTTCTTCTGAAAGGCTGTAAACTGTGACGCACGAACCTCCGGGATTTATATAGTTAGAAAAACCGGCAGGTGATATCCGGGGTGGTATGGTATCTATAATCACTTCGAATGCCTTGACCGTTGTATTTTTCCTGAGTGAATAATCAGTAACGGATATGCCGACCGTAGCAGCTCCATCGTGGAGCTTCAGCTCTTCCGGAAATACATCAATTGTCAGGGTTTCTTTATTTATTCCCCTTTGAGGCAGGTTCAGAGAACTTAATGTGTGTTTCTTTCCATCCTGCGATATATCGATGGAAACATTGCGAAGGCCACTCTTTCTATCGATGCAGGTAACAACTAAAGTCGTTTTCTGTCCGATCATGTTGATGTCCTGATCTAATATTATTGCCGGTTCTTCTCCCTCGCAATAGACCATGAAAGACCAGATCCCCACACTCACCAGCGCGATCAACACAATAAAAAGCAGATACCTCAGATACTTCTTCATATAACCCTCTCTTTCATGACTTTACCAGATCTTCTGAACTGAACGAATATCGGAGATTCTCCGCAACTTGTTGCGGGGAGCTTCAAATTTCATCCAACCCTTTCACAGTTGACCTTATATATAATAACTGTTATGTTTTTCAATCTATTTTGACGGCACTTTGGATTTTTAAAAAAGAACTGACAGGATAAATTATTTTCCCCGTATAATCTGCGGATACAGGGACATTACCATGTTAAAAAACAAAAATGTTGTTCTCGGGATAACAGGTGGTATTGCCGCTTACAAGGCTGCGGAACTAACGAGGGAGCTGGTGAAACGAGAGGCGGGGGTGAAGGTCATCATGACAGAGAACGCGACTAGATTCATAGGCCCTCTCACCCTGCAGACCCTTTCCGGTAACCCCGTTTACAGTGATATGTTTCCCCTTGCCGGTAACTGTGAAATACCGCATATATCTCTGGCACAGACGGCCGATATAATCGTCGTAGCTCCGGCAACAGCCAATATAATCGGTAAGATAGCATCGGGTATTGCTGACGATCTCCTCTCTACGACAATAATAGCCACAAAGGCCCCTGTGCTGATATGTCCGGCTATGAATTCAAACATGTATGATAATCCCATTCTGAGATCCAATATTGATAAACTTTCCTCGCTGGGTTATCTCTTTGTAGATGCCGGATATGGAGAACTTGCCTGCAAGACACAGGGCCCCGGAAGATTGCCGGACCCCGCAGATATTGCTGAAGAAGTGGAGACGGTTCTGACAGAGAAAGATCTGGAAGGACACAGAATATTGATAACAGCAGGTCCTACCAGAGAATCATTTGATCCGGTAAGGTATATATCCAACAACTCATCCGGGAAAATGGGATATGCCCTGGCCATAATGGCGCGGAGGAGGGGAGCGGATGTCACGCTAATCAGCGGACCCACCGCGCTTTCCATACCGGCCGGTGTAAGATTCGTCGGGGTGTCGAGTGCTGAGGAGATGAGAGATGCCGTAATGGAGCGCCTGGAAGACTCGACAGTCATTATCAAGGCCGCCGCGGTAGCCGATTACCGCCCATCCGTTGCCTCGAATTCCAAAATAAAGAAAGGGGCTGATCGACTGAATATCAGTCTTGAGAGGACGCCCGATATAATATCCGAGGTCAGCGGCAGGAAGGGTGATCGCATACTTGTGGGATTTGCCATGGAAACAGAAAATCTTGTTGAGAATGCGAAAGTCAAGATGAAGGCCAAGGGTATGGACCTGATAGTAGCCAACGAGATTGGCCATCCCGGCTCCGGATTTCAGCACGACACAAATATCGTGAAGATTATAGATAAATCAGGAAATATTGAGGAATTGCCCCTTATGGACAAAAAAGATGTGGCGGACAAGATTCTGGATAGGGTTCTGAAAATCTCCGGCAGAAGGGGTGGAAGATGAGAGACGAACTTCTGGAACTGACAAGTGCCTTGAAAAATCAGATAATATCCGAAAAAGAATCAAGGAATGCTCTCTACAGTAAACTGTACATAAAGGGAAATTCGGGTGCATTAGCATCCGCTCCTGTTAATGCCGCGGCGAATAACAGGGTGGTTCGCGTTCCATCCACGACTCTGGAGGATATAGGAAAAGAACTCGGAGACTGCAAAAGGTGCAAATTGCACAGTGAGAGACAACACATTGTCTTCGGGGAGGGTAGTCCCATCGCCGACCTTGTATTCGTCGGCGAAGCCCCGGGAAGAGACGAGGACCGGCAGGGGAAACCCTTTGTGGGCCGGGCGGGGCAGTTGCTTACTGACATTATAAAGGCTATGGGGTTGGAGAGAAAAGATGTGTATATATGCAATATATTAAAATGCCGTCCCCCCGAAAATCGCAACCCCGAGCCTGACGAGATCGCCGCATGTGAACCCTTTCTGATCAAGCAGCTTGAGGCCATACAACCGCGCGTTATTTGTGCGATGGGTAAATTTGCGGCTCAGACCCTTCTCAAAACAGGCACAGCTATCTCCACGCTGCGCGGTAGATTCCACTCCTATCACGGGATAAAACTCATGCCCACATACCATCCGGCTTATCTTCTGAGAAATCAGGGTGCAAAGAAACAGGTCTGGCAGGATGTGCAGATTATTATGGAAGAGTTGAAACAGCAATGATCATAAATGATTTAGTTGAGTTATGAAGATTTTCGTTCAAGATCGAGGCGTGCGAAAAAAACAACCATAGACATATAGTTGATATTTCGAGGATTATTTTTTGAGGATAACGCAG
>JAUXBI010000069.1 GCA_030619435.1 Syntrophaceae bacterium | reverse complement strand
TCATTCGATATTACACCAAGAATATAATCAAATAGCAAACCTCTAACCTCCCTCGTTTATTATGGTCAATCTTTATTTATATAGTATTTTGATAACCTAATCAATTAAAAATAACCGCTAGTCCCTTAATCGTAAAGTTCCTGCAAAAATGACCATTTCCGGATGGACACCAGAGAGCGACCAACAGTGAATATTCTCTTTCCAGAAAATCGTTGCATTTTGGGAGCTACTATACTACTAATGCCACTCATTAAAACTGATATGCTCGTAAAAATTGAAAGGCGAAAAATTAAGATATGCTTCAGCTAATGCGAAAACATGCTAGGAACTGGCTCATGAAGGTTGTGCTCGGTATCATCATCGTCGTCTTTGTCTTCTACTTCGGATCCATGCGGGAGAGGCAAGTAACTGAAACCGTCGCGGAGATAGACGGATCGCTGATAGCCTACGCAGAATTCCAGAGGGAGTATCAGAGCCTGCTGGACTTCTACCGCCAGCGATATGGCGACAATCTCACCGATGATCTGCTGAAAAAAATGAACCCTAAACAACAGGCATTCAACAATCTTATAAACAGAGCGATAATTCTGTCAAAGGCCGATGAGTTGAAACTGGACGTAAGCGATGATGAACTGAAGGCATCCATTCTTTCCTATCCGGCCTTCCAGAGAAATGGTGTCTTCGACAATAATCTGTACCAGCGAGCCCTTCGGTATCAGCGGATGACCCCGGAGGATTTTGAGACCATTCAGAGAAGAGCGTTAAAAACAGGAAAACTGGAAAGGCTTATCAAGGAGTCGGCAAAGGTATCCGATAAAGAAGTTCGCGACTTCTACAATACGCAGAACAGAAAGGTCAATGTAAACTTCATAGAGATAGCCACGGATAACATCGAGGTTAAAGGACCCTCCGAAGAAGATCTTGAAAGATATCTCGAAAAACACAGTGAAGAGTTCCGGATGCCCCAAAGGGCAGTGATCGAATACATTGCCTTCAAGGGAAAATCTTTCGCCGACTCTGCGGATATATCAGATGAAGAAATAAAAGAATATTACGATTATTATGAAAACGATTTCAAAGACAATGGAAAGATAAAACCCCTGCCGGAGGTAAGAGGCAAAATTGTCTCCAAGTTGAAATCAACAAAGGGTATGTATACAGCCTTCGAAGAGGCAAAAAAGGCACACGATGCGATCTACCAAGAGGAAAACTTTGAAGAGTATGCAGGAAAAAAGGGGTTCTCTATAGAGACATCAGAATTCTTCCGGGGCGTCCCCCTCACCGGTCAATTAGCCGGCCTTCAGGGTCTGGGCGAATATTTGTTCAATCTGGAAGAGGGTGATCTGGGGCGCGTCTTCTCCGACAGCAATGGACACTACGTATTCAAGCTTGTATCACTGAAACCTTCCTATAAACCCGGATTAGGGGAAATCGAGGAGAAAGTCAGGAAAAGCTACGCAAAAAGTGAATCCATAAAGTTATCCAGAGAGAAGGCCGAAGACATACTTGACCGTTTAAAGGCTGGAACAGATATGGTAAAACTCTCCAGAGCCGAAGGTCTGAAATTATCGGAAACTGGATTATTTATGCCGGGTCCCAGCATACCGAAGATCGGGTACTCTCCGAACATGGAAGAAGCTCTCCTGAAGATATCCGAAAAAGAGCCTTACCCTGACAATATATTTTTCATCAATGGAAAGTATATTGTAATAAAGTTTAGAGAAGAAGGCAAGTTGGACGAAAAAGAATGGGAAGCAAAGAAAGACTCCATAAAAGATTACCTCCTCAGGCTGAAGGAAGAAACATACCTCCTGTCATGGCTGGAGGGCACCAAGAAAAACATGGCCGACAAGAAACGCCTGAAGATACTCAAGAGGGCGGAAGATCTTTAAAAAGTTCAGTCTGCTCTTTCGAGCATTTTACAGGACAGCTTTCTCCTTGGACAGCCTCCTGAATTGTTTCTCACCCAATATACCGAAAGTTTGGGGAATGCTTCCTCAGGATGGATTTCTCAGGGCATTGTCTTAGAGGGGATCAGACATGAACGTCCTTGGATCGAATGAACTATCAGAAAATGTAATCAACAGAAATCTCTGCACAGGATGCGGGGCATGTATTGATCTGTGCCCCTATTTTAAATCTTACAGGGGGAAAACGGCTATGCTGTTTTCCTGCGCGCTTCCACAGGGAAGATGTTTTGCCTATTGTCCCCGCCTCGAAGTTGATCTGGACTATCTTTCCGAAAAATACTTTGAAAGACCGTACAACAGCGACCCCCTGGGATTCTACAAATCGATTGTAACATCCAGGGCCGGCAAGAAATTCACCGGAAATAATTTCCAGTCCGGGGGAACGGTATCAGCAATAATGTACTTCGCCCTGGAGAAGGGCTATGTCGATGGAGCGGTGCTCACCGGTCAGGAGAGTATCCTTCCGATACCCCGCATTGTAATGAATCCGGAGGATGTGCTGTCATGTACTTTATCCAGGTACACCGCTGCTCCCACACTTTCCGCAGTGAACAGGGCAATAGAAGAAGGATTGAGCCGCATAGGAATTGTGTCAACCCCGTGCCAGACACTGTCAACAGCCATGCTGAGGGCAAACCCTCTTGGAGAAAAAGACTTCACTGATCCTGTCGGCCTGGTCGTAGGCATCTTCTGCACCTGGGCCCTTGATTTCAGAGTTTTTGAACCATTCATAGCATCACGTGTAGATATTAACACTATAACAAAAATAGATATTCCGCCGCCGCCAGCTGAAGCTATGGAGATATATACAAACAATGGGAATAAGATACAGATCCCACTGGAAGAAATAAGAAATCTGGTTCCCGATACCTGTTCCTACTGCATGGATATGACTTCAGAGTTCTCTGACATATCGGTAGGAGTACTTGAGGGAGATCCCGGAAAAAATACCCTCATAATAAGGACTGAAAGGGGAAAAATGATCGTTGACGAGGCTGCAAGAGAGGGATATCTGATCGTTGACGACATGCCGGAGATAAATCTAGAACACCTGAAATGGGCCGCCGGAAATAAAAAGAAAAAGGCGTTGCTCAAGGCGCGCAAAAACGGCATGGTAAATAACCGGGGGAAGGATAAGATATCATATATCAGGTTGAATAACGAAACTCTCGAAGAAATTATTGTCTGAGTACAGGGAGAACATTATGTCATATCTGACCGACAATCAAAATAAGGATTATCTGCTTATGGGTAATGAGGCGATCGCGCGGGGAGCCCTGGAAGGGGCTGTCAGCGTAGCTTCAGGATATCCTGGAACACCTTCGTCGGAAATTATAGAGGCCCTTTCCAGCGTGGCGAAGGAACGTAACCTGTATGTGGAATGGTCAATAAACGAAAAAGTTGCCCTGGAAGTGGCCGCGGCGGCATCATTTGCCGGGCTTCGCGCTATGTGTGTAATGAAACAGAACGGCGTAAATGTGGCGTCTGACTTCCTGCTCCACCTAGCAAGCTCCGGAACACGCGGAGGAATGATCCTCGTCGCATGTGATGACCCGGGAGCGCTTTCCAGCGTAAATGAAGGCGAATCCAGGACATTTGCGCGGCTTGTAGAGATACCTCTCCTTGAACCCGGGGATTTCCAGGAAGCCAAGGATATAACAAAATGGGCGTTTGAACTCTCCGAAGAAATCAGAAACCTGGTAATGATACGCAGCGTCACGAGAATGTCACACGCCAGCGGGAATGTGCGATACGGACAGCTCCCGGATACCCACGCAAGAGCGAATTTCAGATTTGACGGGCCTCTTTCTGATCCCGAAACCGGGCCAGTGGTCAGTATGATCGTGGGAGCCTCTGAGCTCCAGCATGGTCCGCAACAGGAGAAGATAAAAAAGGCGGCAGAGATATTTGAGGATTGTCCATTCAATACGTATGAAGGACCTGAAAAACCGGAATTACTGATCATTACTAGTAGCGCATGCAACCTGTACACCAGAGAAGCAATAAGCCTTCTGGATGTGAAGGACAGGGTGGGAATACTGAAGCTGGCCACAACCTGGCCTCTTCCACCAAAACTCATGAAGAGGCATCTGTCCTGTACAGACAGGATTCTCGTGGTGGAAGAAGTCCTTCCCATACTTGAAGAAAACATAAAAATCCTGGCCGCGGAGATGGCACACGAGATAGGCCCAAAAACATTCTACGGAAAGAATGCCGGCAATATTCCGTCGATAGGAGAATTAAATCCGGATATTGTAGCATCCGCTCTCTCCTCCATACTTGACGTACGGTATGAAACCGGATCGGAAAGATTCGCGGAAGAGGCCATGTTGCTTGTCGAGACTATGGCACCCGTCCGGGGTCTGACCATGTGCCCCGGCTGCCCGCACAGGGCGTCGCTGTGGTCCATACATAACGCGCTGGAAATGGACGGACGGAAGGGGTTTGTCTGCGGCGATATAGGCTGCTATGTGGCAGGCGTCTTCCCAGGAGGTTTTAACACAGTAAAGACACTACACTCAATGGGGTCCGGAAGCGGCATAGCCAGCGGCTTTGGAAAATTCAAACAATTCGGCATGGACCAGCCCGTAGTAGCTGTATGCGGCGACTCCACATTCTTTCACGCAGCAATGCCGGCCCTCGCTAATGCGATACATCATAAATCGCCCTTTACCCTGATGATATTAGATAACCGAGGCGCGGCAATGACAGGGTTCCAGCCCCATCCGGGGACACCGGTAAACGCCATGGGAGAAGAAACGCCATCTCTGGATATAGCGGAGATATGCAGAGCAATGGGAGCAAAGGTGGAAATAAGAGACCCGTTCGACCTCGAAGAGACTCAGCAAACCATTCATCATTTGATAGAACATCAGGAGGGAACAAAGGTACTGATACTGCGTCAGGCATGCGCTCTCAGTCCCGAACGAAAGGACAAGCCGAAATACAAGATGGAGGTTGACGAAGAGGTCTGCCTCGGAGAGAATTGTGGGTGCAACCGCTTCTGTACACGCATATTCGCCTGTCCGGGACTTTTATGGGATGAAGAAAAGGGCGTAAGCAAAATCAATGATATCATATGCGTAGGATGCGGCGTCTGCGCCGATATCTGCCCGGCAGGGGCCATAAAAAGAGAAGAGGTAGTATAGCATGCCAGACAACCTGTTGAAAGATCCGTACAACATTATAATTACCGGTGTCGGGGGGCAGGGAAATGTAATGGCTTCCAAGCTTCTGGGAAACATGCTGGTCGGCAGGGGATATTATGTCACAATAGGTGAAACATTCGGGGCCTCCCAGCGTGGAGGATCCGTCATGAGCCATATGAGGATATCCGGGAAATCTATCTGGAGCCCCCAGATACCGGAACATAAAGCCGATGTGATAATCGCTATCGAACCGGTTGAAGGAATCCGGGTACTGGCCCGGTACGGTAACCTGACGGTCAAGTTATTGTGCAACTCTCACCCTGTCTACCCGTCAAGTGTTATCCGTGGTGAGGCCTATTATCCTTCACCGGAAGAGATAGAAACCTCCGTCAGAAATATGGCACCGGACACAACCTTCATAGATGCGACTGGAGAAGCGGTAAGCCTTGGAAATCCCATACTGGCCGGTGTAGTACTGTTGGGAACCCTATGCGGAACGGGTGCACTGCCCCTGAATAGAAAAGACTTCCATGAATCAATTGCAAACAGGCTGGAAAATCAGCAGGTCGAACTAAATATGAAGGCATTTGATACGGGCTTCCGGCTGTTGAAAAACTGATTCCGGCATAACATCTCCGACACCTTCCACTGAACGGCGGTGGATCTTATCCTTTCGCATCCACTGGCTTTGTCATGACACTCTGATCTATGGTATTTACTGCCGGGCTGCCGACCCCCCCGCAAGCCAGCCGGTAGAAAACGCGGCCTGCAGGTTATAGCCTCCTGTATCGGCATCTATGTCCATTACCTCACCCGCGAAATAGAGTCCACCTACAAGGCGTGATGCCATCGTGCGCGGGTCTATCTCTCCTGTATTTATCCCGCCGGCGGTGATGATGGCCTCGGAGATGGGACGCGTTCCGGTTACCTCCAGGCGAAAATCCTTGAGCCATGCCCTCAGGCGTCTCCGCTCGCTTGCGGTAATCTGGTGGCCCCTCCTGTCCGGGGGAATTCCGGTAAGCTCCATACAGACAGGTATCAATTTTCCGGGCAGCAGGTCTTCCAGCAGAGTCTGAAACTTACGCTTTCCATACGCGTCAAGATCGCGCAGAAGCCTTTCATCCAGTTTATGTTCGTCCAGTGCAGGTTTGAGATCAATGGAGATGATCACCCTGCCGCCCAGATTCAACGCATCTGTCACCCCGCCGCTGATAGAAAGAATGATCGGCCCGGAAAGGCCGAAATGGGTGAAGAGCATTTCTCCAAATGCCTCATCCTGTTTTATGCCATCAACCAGGACTCTGACATTTACGTTGCGCATGCTAAGACCCTGCAGGCGCAACGCCACATTACCCTCAGTCTCCAGGGGAATCAGCGCGGGGCGCAGGGGCACTATTGAATGCCCTGCCAATCTGGCCAAGTGGTACCCGTCGCCAGTTGAACCGGTGGCGGGATAAGATACGCCTCCTGTCGCGATAATCACGGCATCGGCAGAGTATGTCTCTCCCATGAAATCACGCACACCGCAAACCTTCCGCCCTTCGATAAGCAAGCCATCCACTGATACTTTCCGACGCACCGTCACGCCCTGCTTTCGCATCCATCCCGTCAACGCGTCCACTACATCCTTTGCCTGACTGCTCACCGGGAAAACACGTCCCCCGCGTTCGGCAACGACGGGAACACCCAGATCCTCAAAAAACTCCGCAAGCCCATCATTCGAAAAACGGTGAAAGGCCTGCCGGAGAAAAATCCCGCTGGATCCGAAGTGCGAAATAAACTCCGACAGTGAAGCTACATTTGTGAGATTGCACCTCCCCTTGCCCGTAATGCCAAGCTTGCGTCCCGGACGGTGCATTTTCTCAAAAAGCAACGTATCCGCACCCATTTCAGCGGCCTGTCCTGAGGCCATCATGCCGGACGCGCCACCACCGACTACAATAACATTACGCTTTACCATTTCAGACCATTATATTGAGAGGCTCTATAAACTCGGGGTCTTCCTTCTCCATGATTTCAATGATATGCTTGTGCAGTCTTTTCTTTTGTTGCTCAAATATCGCTCTCTTTTTGGTGAAGGTCTCCGCAAAGGCTGTTGCGTCTTCAAGGAGGATTTGAGCGTTCTCACACGCTTTTACAATCACATGACTTGTCTCCAGTTCTTTCGCGGTTGCTCTTTTCCCACTGTATACAAGTTCTTCAAGTTTGTAATAGGGAAACGCCTTCTTTATGATAGCGAGCATTGCCGGCAGAAAGGGTATGCTTATATCGATCTCCGGAAAACAGAAATATCCCCTGTCCGCCTTCATAAATCTGAAATCACACGCGCAGGCCATGATGGCCCCATCCCCAAAGGCGTGCCCGTTTATGGACGCGATAACAGGCATCGGGAAATACAGGATTTTTGTAAATATCCGGTTCAGACCATACATGAAATCTTTGATTGACTGGGTTTCTTTATTATTCATGGCACCCATAATCCATTCCACATCGATGCCCTGAGACCAGCTCTTCTCATCACTTGAAGTGATAACCACGGATGAAATCGTCTCGTCATTCTCGATCTCGTCAAAAGCGTTAAGGATAGCCCTGTTGAAATCGGGATTGTGCCTGTTCTCGCCGTTGTTCATAGTCATGACCGCAACCGTTCCATCCTTTTCCCATTCTATAATCGCCATATCTACCTTCTCCTTACTCTTTTTTTATTGCCCGGCGCCAGCCCCTCATTTGATCCGAAGACTTTTAAAATCCTCTCCCGTCGGATTCTGGAAGATTCGCAGTTCGAACCGGGGTACAACCGCCAGGATATGGTCAAAGATATCAGCCTGAATTCCCTCATAATTAACCCAGGCCTGATCGTTGCTGAACGCGTAAATTTCAATCGGCAGTCCATGATCCGTGGGGGCAAGCTGCCTCACCATAAGGGTCATATCCTGGTGTATCTTCGGATTATTCCTGAGATACGCGGTAATATAGGCCCTAAACGTGCCGATATTGGTAAGACGGCGGCCATTGATAATCTCTGCATCGTCCACCC
>JAUXBI010000054.1 GCA_030619435.1 Syntrophaceae bacterium | reverse complement strand
GGCTTTAACAAAATGGTCAATGTCGGCAATGCCATAGGAGTTCAATTACACGAGTACATCACTCACCTGAAAGATGACCCTGACACAAAGGTCATCGCGACCTACCTCGAAGGAATCAAGAGCGGGCACGAGCTGGTCAGGGTTGCCCGGGAAGCGGCAAAGACAAAACCGATTATTGCCCTCAAGGTGGGAAAATCAAGCGCCGGGGCAAGGGCTGCCGCCTCTCATACGGGTTCGCTGGCCGGTGATGATATTATTCTGGATGCGGCTTTTAAACAGGCAGGTATCGTGAGGGTATCCAATGCGGATGAGCTGGTCGATATGGCAGACGTATTTTCCAATTGTCCCCTTCCGAAAGGCAACAGACTGGTTATCATGTCAGAGGGTGGAGGCGATAATTCCATAGCGGCGGACAATGCCGAAAAGTACGGAATGCAGGTTCCCATCCTCAGCAAGAAAACTCAGGAAAAGATGATACCTGTTCTGCTCGCGGGTATGCCTGCTCATAATCCCGTTGATTATGGTGGAACAGCAGAGGAAAATCCTCATGTGATTACCGAATGTGTCAAGGCCTGCATGGAAGATGACCAGGTTGATGGGATACTTATGACAGGTTTCTTCGGCGGATTTTCTGATATTATTGCTTCCCACATAGCGGAACTGGAAGAACAGACATCAAGAGATCTGGCCGATCTAGTCGAAAAATATAAGAAACCACTTATTGTCAATACCAGCTATGCCAGAGATCCCATTAAATCTCTCGACATACTGAAAGAAGCCGGAATTCCAGTAATCGAATCTTCCGACAGGGCCGCGCAGTGCATGAGCGCGCTGATGCATTTTGCCGTCAATCAGAAAAAAATCAAAGGGATGCGCATTCCAGAGGAAAAGGTTGTAGAGCGGGCCGGGGTCAAGGAACTCTTCAGGAAGGTGGCGAACGAATCAAGGCATAACCTTCTTGAAACGGAATCGAGAGAGCTTCTCATCGAATACGGTGTTTCCCTGCCGGATGCGGCGCTGGTGAAAAACCCGGCGGAAGCGGTGGCGGCGGCTGACAGACTGGGATATCCGCTGGCGATGAAGATAGTCAGTCCCGATATTATTCACAAATCAGATGCGGGCGGAATCAAACTGAACCTTTCGAATGCGGATGAGATAAAGACGGCGTTCGAAGAAATTATGAAGAACGCTGAGGAGTTCGCTCCGCGTGAAAGAATCGTTGGGGCGTTACTTTCGACGATGGTTCTCCCAGGGCAGGAATGTATTATCGGGATGATTCGGGATGACCAGTTTGGCCCGGTTATCATGTTCGGTCTGGGCGGAATATTTGTAGAGGTGCTGAAAGATGTTTCCTTCAGGGTAGCCCCGCTGGCTGATGAAGATATAGATGAGATGATCAGAGAGATAAAAGGTTACAAGATTCTGACCGGCGTAAGAGGAGAAAAACCGAAGGATGTCGAGGCGATAAAAGCTGTTCTGGCAAAGCTGTCCGAGATCGTGATCGATAATCCGGAGATCAGTGAGATCGATCTCAATCCGGTGATTGTACACGAGAAGGGATTATCTATTGTGGATTCGAGGGTGTTGATTCGATGAGTTTCTCGAGCAAATACAGAAGAGAGGTAAAAGAATGGAATTTGAATGCATAATTTATGAAAAAGAGGATGGGATTGCCACGATTAAATTGAATAGACCGCAGGTTCTGAACGCCATGAACAAACAGCTGTGGCTCGATTTTCAGGTGGCTCTGGAAGATGTTAAAAATGATCCCGATGTCAAGGTGCTGATCATTACCGGAGAGGGAAGGGCTTTTTCAACAGGAGCGGACTTGAAGGATTCGAAGGACAGAAGCCTGGAAGATTATCGCGATTATCTTGTTGAGCTGCAGGAGGCATCGAGGAAGATTATCAGGTTTGAGAAACCGACTATAGCGGCTATCAACGGGTATGCCCTTGGCTCGGGATATGAGCTGGGACTCGCGTGCGATGTAAGGATTGCCGCGGAGGATGCAAAGATAGGTTCCCCCGAGGCCAGGGTCACGTCCTCCGTCACCGGTGGCGCCATGAGACTTGTGCAGGATCTGATAGGGCCGGGGAAGGCCAAGGAACTTCTCTTTACGGCTGAGTATATAGATGGCAAAGAGGCCGAGAGAATAGGTTTGGTGAATAAAGCGGTTCCCCTTGACCGGCTGATGGATGAGACGATGGAAATGGCAAAAAAGATGGCGGCCAATTCATCATTCTCCATCAGGATGATCAAAAGAGGTCTCAATATGGCGCGTGGCGAGGTGAGCCTCGAGGCGCTTATGGAGTATGAAGTCGAGGCGTGCCTGGCCTGTGTTTCCACTAAGGAGAGACAGGGCTCTCTCAAGGATTTCGAAGAGAGAAAGAAATAAGGATAAGCCGGGGTAACCACCGGTTTATGGTTTTACCCCCTTTTACCCCTTCATCGAGATCATTGACGAGATGCTTGAAAGGGGGTGAATATAAAGGTGCATTCGCTCTTTTTATAACCCGCCACTGAATTTAAGGAGGAGCTTGTATGGAGAGATCAAGAAAAATATTTATCCTGCTGGTTGTTGTTTTATTTGTAATATCGATGGTTCCCGTTGCCCTCGCGGAAGAGGGGGGAAAGATCAACATCAATACTGCTACGGTGGAAGAACTTGTCAAGCTGAACAGAATCGGCCCAAAGTATGCCGAGAGGATAGTTCAGTACAGGGAAGCCAACGGTCCCTTTGTCAGGGTGGAAGATATCGTGATGGTAAAAGGTATCGGGCCGAAGACATTGGATGTCAATAAGGATGTAATGACAGTGAAATAAGTCTGCTTATATAACACCGGATGGCGGGTTATGAAAGGGTGGAGCTCAAAATTATTATGGATCATCTGGACAAAAAAATTCTCAATATAATACAGCGCGAATTGCCTCTTGATGCAAGGCCGTTCAAGGTTTTGGGTGCACAGGTTGGCATCGATGAGGATGATGCTCTGGAACGTATCAGGCGGCTTAAGAACACCGGTATTGTCCGCAGGATAGGAGCTGTTTTCGATACCGGGAATCTCGGGTTTACAAGTACGCTTTGCGCCGCGAAGGTGCCCGCCGACAGGCTGGAAAAGTTTGTGGGTGTTGTCAACTCGTACAGGGGGGTTACTCATAATTACCTGAGAGACCATGAGTATAATGTATGGTTTACATTTATAGCACCCACTGGCGAAAAAATTCAGAAGTCGCTGTCGGATATCTCGAGAGAGACAGGTGTTGCCGGCATTATTAACATGCCGGTCAAGCGCAGGTTTAAGGTCGATGCGAGATTCAAACTGTGACGGCTTCATAAATCCCGATGAATCGGAATTTACAAAAACTGTCGAACCGAGAATCCTCGTTTTCAGATCACTGCAGGTTACTCTCTATTATAATGCCGTAAAGTGACATAGTGGGGCTTTTTACAGGTCTATCAACATTAAACGTTAAACAGTTGCTCTGGTTTATTATTGTTTGACTTCACAAAACCACTGTGTTATAGGCGATTCGGCGATGGGGAAAACCGGCAAGAAGACCAGTAAAAATACCAGCAAAAAGAAGATAATGTTCCAGATGGGATATGCTTCGAGCCTTGGTATTGCCATGGTTATCGCGATTTTTGGCTGTCTCATGATCGGGTTGTATCTTGACAAAAAACTGGGGACAAATAATGTCTTTACCCCCTTGTTTTTATTGATAGGTGTTGCCGCAGGTTTCAGAAATTTTTACCTTTTTATAAAAAGCACCTTTCCAGATGATGCTGAAGATCCGGGCAAGGATATGGACAATGATCGGCATAAAGAAAACAATCATGCAAAAAAACATTGAAATAGGAAACTGGGTGGTGCTTGGTGTATTCTCTGTCGTCAGTTTTCTGTTCATGTCGGGCATGTTTGCGATGGGAGTGCTGCTGGGAGGCCTTATAAGCATAGTGAATTTTCGCTGGCTCTCCAGAGATCTCGGAATTGTCTTTCTTAAACACGCGGACAGAGCAAAGCCCTTTATAATTGCGAAATATTATATAAGGATTATCGTTATGGGAATTGTACTCTTTTTTGTCATAACCAGGATGCAGGTTGATGTTTTAGGACTTCTCCTTGGTCTTTCAGTGGTTGTGATCAATATTATATTGACGGTTGTATGCGCGAATTTGAAAAACCCATTGAGGAGGTTAAGAAAGAAAAATGCATCCCTTTTTATTCTTAGGTAAGCTTCCGTTCCCACCTCATGTGACATATACGTGGGTTATTATGTTGTTGCTGGCCCTGTTCTCTTTTCTCGCAACACGGAAACTCAGTATATATCCCGGAAAAATGCAGCATGTGTTTGAAGTGATTCTAGGGGGCATAAGGAACTTGGTACTTGATGTCATGGGGCCCGAAGGTCTTAGATTCTTTCCCCTGATAGCGACGGTTACCATTTTCATTCTGACGGCCAATTTGCTGGGTATTATCCCCGGGTTTGAGTCGCCGACAAGCAGCCTCAATACTACCGTTTCCGTAGCGGTCATTGTGGTTGTCCTGACTCATGTTGTGGGAATCCGGGTGCATGGATTCAAGTATGTGAAACAGTTTCTGGGGCCTGTATGGTGGCTGTCTCCCATCATGTTACCCATCGAACTCGTGAGTCACCTCGCACGCCCGCTTTCTCTTTCAGTGCGTTTGTTTGGTAATATTATGGGTGAAGATCTTGTAGTAGCAATTATCTTGTTGCTGGTTCCTTTCCTTGTTCCACTCCCGGTCTTTGTGCTGATGATTTTTACATCCATCATCCAGACCCTGGTCTTTGTGATGCTGTCAATGATATATATACAGCTGGCGATGGAAGAGGCGCATTAGTAGGTTAGAAATTATCCCGTTTATCGGGGTTAGGAAAACAGGAAGTATTGAATTTTAAATTGGGGCCCGGCCTGATTTTTATCGGGATGGTCCCCTTTGTTTTTATTCGAAGGTAATCTTGTATTTTTCCAGTTTTCTTTCAAAGGTGGGGCGGGAGATTCCCAGGATATCGCAGAGTTCTCCTTTGTTCTTGTCATTTTCTCTGATGACCTTTTTTATATACTTTTCTTCTATTTCGTCGAGGGTCATGGACCTTTCCGGTTCGTCCCTGACGATATCACCATTTATTTCCCTGCCGTTTGTGTCTCCCATGAGGTCCGGAAAGTCTTCCCTTCCGAGGATCTGCCCCTTCGAGACAACAGCAGCTCTGACCAGCAGGTTTTCCAACTCTCTGATATTTCCCGGCCAGCTGTATCTGAGAAAGATGTCCATCATTTTGTCGGAAACACCGGCAATCCGCTTGTGAAGGTCTATGTTTATTTTGTTGAGCAGGTACTTAACGAGTGGTGCTATGTCTTCCGGTCTTTTTCTAAGCGGGGGGATGTCTATGGACACAATGTTCAGGCGGTAGAAGAGGTCATCTCTGAACTTTCCTTCCTTCACCATCGTTCGGAGATTCTTGTTGGTCGCGGCTATAATCCTCGCGTTTACCTTAACACTGTCTTTCCCTCCGACCCTTTCAAATTCCATTTCCTGAAGCACTCTGAGAAGTTTGGCCTGGAGGTTTATGGACATTTCGCTTATCTCATCCAGAAATACCGTTCCATAGCGGGCAAGTTCAAACTTCCCCTGCTTTCTCGCCGTCGCGCCGGTGAAGGAACCTTTTTCATGGCCGAACAGCTCGGATTCCAGGAGGGTTTCCACAATGGCGGAGCAGTTGACCGCTATGTAGGGTTCATCTCTTGATGTGTTATAGTGGATGACCTTGGCGATTAGCTCTTTTCCTGTGCCGCTCTCGCCCTGTATCAGTATGGTTGCCTTGTTCTGGGAGACAACACCGATGGTCTTGAACACTTCTTTCATTCCGTTTCCAGTGCCGATGATGTCTCCCACCTTGAAATCGCGGGAAGGTTCCATGAGAAGGCCATTTATCTTTTTCTCCATCCCTATGGTGTTCAGAGCCTTTTTTATGGCTATGTCCAGTTCGTCGACATTAATGGGTTTGTGGATGTAGTCGAAGGCGCCTTCCTTCATCGCTTTGATCGTTGTTTCCATATCATGATGGGCGGTGATCATGATTACTTTGACGTTTTCATCATCTTCCCGAAGATCTTCCAGGACGGTAAAGCCATCTATGTCGGGAAGCCTTATGTCAAGAATTACCACGTCCGGTAGTATTCGTACAAATTCGTTCAAACCTTCCGTACCGGTAGAGGCGGTGCTCACTTTATACCCCTCTTCGGCAAGGTAGAGTTCCAGGCTTTCGCGGATAGAACTGTCGTCGTCAATTACAAGAATCTTGGACATATCATGTTTATCCCTTCTGTTGAGGCGCTTTTATAGAAAAGGTCATGGCAACACTGGTTCCCTTTCCTTCTTTACTCGAGATTATTATAGTGCCTTGGTGCAGATCTATGATCTTCTTAATCTGTGTGAGTCCAAGCCCTGTACCGTATTTCTTCTTTGTGAAGAAAGGGTTGAAGATATGGGGCATGTCTTCACTGGAGATTCCGCAACCGTTGTCTCTGACCTCGATAAACACCCGGTCGTTTGTTTTCTTGGCGGATATTGAGAGTTTTCCACCCTTCTCCATGGCATCAATGGCGTTGAGATAGATATTCAAGAACGCCTGTTCAATCATCGCTGGGTCTACGTTCAAGGGGGGAAGGTCTTTCGCAAGATCCATCTCCACCAGGACATGCTTGTCCGACACGGATTTCTCGGTCATCGCGAGGACATGGTCAAGGATATTTTTTATATCCGAGGGTCTTTTCTGGGGCTCGGAAGGTTTTGCGTAAAGAAGTAAGTCGTTGACGAGTTTCTCAAGATGCTCGACTTCCCTCTTGGCGATCTTGAATCTTTTTGAGTCATTTCCCTCCGGCTTCATACGTTTTTCAAGTATCTGGAGGCTCATTTTTATTGAGGAAAGCGGATTTCTGACCTCGTGAGCTATACCGGCTGATAACTGTCCGACGGCGGCGAGCTTCTGACTCTCATAGAATTTTTCCTCCAGAATCTTTAATTCCGTGATGTCTCTCTGAACGAGGATATAATGACCGGTTTTCCTTACAGGTCGCGGAGTTATCAGCAGGTTTCTCTTTGAACCATCTTTCGCGGTTGCTGTCATTTCGTAGGGTGTGAATATTCCCTTCTTCGCATTCTCCCATATGCCTAGGACAAACTGCCTGTTTTCGGGGTCAACAAAATCCGAGAAGTGTTTCCCTGCGAACTTTTGAGATATGATCTTCCCATCTTTTTTTACATCCCGGCTCACATAGTTTATGATTCCATCACTGTCGAGATCGAATATTTTCTCCGGCAGGCTGTCCAGAATAGACTGGAGATAATTGTACAGGTCTTCTATCTCTCCGCGGAGCTTAATATTCTTATTCAACTCACTCTGTAGCGTTTTGGCATATTCCTTCAGCCTGATATCCGTTTCTCTTTGCTGTGTCACGTCCTGAATGGTCTCAATCGCCGCGATGATCTCTCCTTCTCCGTCGTATATCGGGGCAGCCAGAAAATATATGTAGCGGTTCTTTCCTCCAAGATCTGTGATGTAATCCATCGCCTCATAGGCTCCCTCAACGGTTGCCGATTTCTTTACATCTTTGGTGCTGTAATATTCTTCCAGGACATTGATATCGTGATCGATGATTGTATCGGCAAGAGTGGGCCTTTTTTCCTTATAAAATGGAATAGAGTGTCGGTCCGTGCCTATCATGTCCCTGGCGTCAAAACCCGTCAACTCCGAGCAGGCCCTGTTCCAGAGAATAACACGGTGTTCCCTGTTCAATACAAAGGTGGAAATCGGAGAGCCTGCGATAATGCCCTCAGTTGTTCTGTATTCTCTCAGTAGCTTTTCCTGCCACTCCTCCCTTTCTCTGAGTCGTTTCAGTTCTTCTTTAAGGCGCAGTTGCTTTGCGCTGGAGTAGGCTACCAAGACACCTGTGATTATAACCACGATAATAAGTCCGAGGGTCCAGAATATGATGTTTATAAAACCCTTTCGAGCCAATAGAACTATTTTATTATAGGGTGTGGTGATCGCGATAAACCAGCGCCCAGAACCTACATTAACCGGAGCGTAAGCTATAATGCTTTTTTTTGTCCCTCCACCCTCCATGGGAAGCACGCACTCTATGTAGCCTTCTTTCCCCTCGGCCAGGACATCTTTCAGTAGTGCTCCGCCAAGAATTTTTGCGTTTCCCAGTGTTTCCAGTTCCATGCAGGCATGGGCCTTGTCAGGACGTACGAATATGGCTCCACTGCTGTCTATTATCCAGCCGCATCCTGATGTTTCGCTCTTGACTTTGGTATAACGGTCAATAATTGCGGAAAGGGAAAGGCCTGTCAATACTACTCCGGAGAAATTGTTTTCTCCATCATACTTGGGAACGGCGATGATCACAGATTGGACCTTGTATTCCGCCTCTCCTTTCCATGCCAGTTGCAAGCCGCCTATATACGTTTTCCCCGTTTTCTTTATCTCCTGAAAATAAGGACTGTGTTTGAAGCTTTCATCTGTTATTTCTTCAAAAATGGAGGGGGGATATTCGGCTGTTACCACACCGTCCTTATTTTTTACCGCTATAAACTCCACCTCTCCATCCAGATCGTCGTAGATTACCTTTATGCTCTGTCTGGTGGTTTCAGGCATGATTCCCGTGACGCATGCGCATGGGAGTCTGGAAAGGATTATCATGCTCTTCTCGACGCTGGAGATAAGATCTTCTATCCCGGCGGCAGTTCCCCTGGCGATGGCCAGTTGTTGCCGGCTGAACTGTTCTACGATATCCCTTTCACGCGCGTGGTTGACGGTGAAAGCCAGGATAAGGATAAAGGTAATGACAGCCGCTATAGTCAGCCAGACGGGAATCCTTATGTTGGCCGGGAAAGACCTGTGGCCGTTATCAGTGCCTGTTTTGTTCATGGTTATCCGTCATCATTCTTTTTATCTTCATGTCCCTTGACGGCG
>JAUXBI010000053.1 GCA_030619435.1 Syntrophaceae bacterium | reverse complement strand
GATACTTTTCCCCTTTCAGTTTGGATCTCCCATAGACGTTGATGGGATTACATACATCCTCTTCCACATAAGGAACGGCTTTCGTCCCATCAAACACATAATCGGTGCTGAAGTGGATCAGCCTGATGTCTGTCCCTCTGCAGGCCAGAGCCACGTTTTTCACTCCATCGGCATTCACGGAAAAACATCTGCTTTCATCCGTTTCGCAGCCATTTACATTCGTATAGGCGGCCGCATTTATAACCACATCAGCGCCGGATTCTTTAACCACATCTCTGCAATCGGAGACAGACACAATATCAAAATCTTCAACATCTTTTCCGATTACATCATGAACTCCGCCAAGAGTTGTTACAAGGTCGGTCCCGAGCATACCCTTATGTCCCAGCACCAGTATCTTCATCAGTATCTGACCTCCCTGAGAAAAAGCCCCTGCGGAGGGGCGGTGATACCGGCCTCCGTCCTGTCCATGGCATCCATTATTTCTTTGAACTTGGCAGGCGCGACGATTCCCCTCCCCACGTCAACAAGCAGACCGACAATATTTCTCACCATATAACGCAGAAACCCGTCTGCCTCTATGGTGAATAAAATCATGTCGTTCTTCATACCAACGGAAGTATGGATAACTGTTCTTACATGGTTTTCAGAATCGCACCCTGAGGCGCAGAAAGACGAAAAATCGCGCTTCCCTTTCAGCAGTACCGCCGCTTCTCTCATTGCACCCAGATCAAGAGAAGCGCGCACATACCAAGAATAGTTTCTGTGAAGGGCTGTTCTCACAGGACTGTTTAATATTTTGTACAGATATATCTTGCTCTTCGCGTTGTAGCGCGCGTGAAAATTCTCATCCGTATCCCGCAGATCTTTTATGACAATATCTACGGGAAGAAGACTGTTAATCCCCTTCAGAAGATTCTCACACGCTATGGCCGACCCTGTCCTGAAGTTTGCCACCTGATTCAAGGCATGAACTCCGGCGTCCGTTCTGCCCGAAGCCGTCAGTTTTATCTTTTCCTGTGTAATTATCCCTATCTTTTTTTCGAGCACTTCTTGAATACTGATACCGTTGGGTTGTATCTGCCACCCATGATAGGAGGTGCCGTCATATTCACAAACAATCCTCACATTTCTCATAAGGCCCGATCCCCGGTCACTTTATCTTCTTTTCACATTCATTAAGAGCCATGACCGCCGGCAATTTCTTGCCTCCCAGAAGCTCAAGAGAAGCGCCACCTCCGGTGGATATATAGGTAATATAATCGCTTTGTCCCGCTCTGTGAACCGCGACATCCGTATCTCCCCCTCCGACAATGGTAAGGGCATGGGATTGCGCAACGACGTGAACCATGGAAAAAGTGCCCATGCTGAACGCGTCAATCTCAAACACGCCCATGGGACCATTCCACATAATCGTTTTCGCGTCGCTGAGCGCCTCGCGGAAGAGAGCAATAGAGGCGGGTCCGATGTCGAGGCCCATCCAGTTGGGGTCTATCTCCTGGACAGGCACAATCTTTGTCATCGTTTTTGGATCGGCCGTCTCGGCGATAACACAATCAACGGGAAGGTATAATTTTACACCCCTTTCCTTTGCTATCTTGATGCCCCGGCGCGCTGTATCGATAAGGTCTTCCTCTATCAGGGATGTGCCCACTTCGTACCCCATCGCCTTCAGAAATGTAAAGGCCATCCCTCCCCCTATTATCATCTTGTCAACACTTCTGATAAGATTCGCAAGGGCCTCCAGTTTACCTGATATTTTTGAACCACCAATTATAGCCACAAAAGGACGTAAGGGGTTTTTAAGGGTGGCGCTGAAATAGTTCAGCTCCCTTTTCATCAGAAAGCCTGCGCAACACACCTTTGCGAATTTTGTTATTCCCACATTGGAGGCATGAGTTCTGTGAGCATTTCCAAAAGCATCATCCACGTACACATCGGCATAACCGGCCAGTTCCCTGGCAAATTCATCAGAATTTTCTGCTTCTTCTATGTGAAACCGCAGATTTTCCAGCAACAAGACACAACCGGGCTTTATGTCCTTAATCAGCGTTTTTACATCATCACCAATACAGTCCTTCGCCAGTACAACCTCTTTACCAAGAAGACGTGACAGTCTCTTGGCCACGGGCTTAAGGCTGAGGCTATCGATCGCTCTCCCCCCCGGCCTCCCAAGATGGGCTATCAGTATTACTCGCGCATCCTCATCCAGTGCGTAATTGATTGTCGGAAGCGTCGCCTTTATCCTTCTGTCGTCGACAATATGCAGATCATCATCCAGTGGAACGTTAAAATCAAACCGGCACAACACCGTTTTACCTTTAATGTCAATATCATTTATGTATTTCACGAATTCATCCCCTATTAGAGTGTTTATTATCAATAACAACAAAAGGACCAGAATTAGAAGGAATTAGAGAATTGTTTTACACTCCTTACTTCTTACTCCTCATCGTAACTACTGCAAAGGCCGCCACCCCTTCACACCGTCCGGTAAAGCCCATACCTTCATTAGTTGAAGCCTTGACATTTACCCGGCCTGGCTCCACATTGAGAAAATCGGCTATATTCTCAACCATTTTATTTATATATTCTCTTAATTTCGGCTTCTCCAGTACAAGGGTTGAATCAACATTATTCACTCGGTAACCCTTCCGGATTGCCAGTTCATTAACCTTGATCAACAGTTCTCTGCTGGGAATATCCTTGTAGGCGGGATCACTGTCGGGAAAGTGCCTCCCGAGATCACCTTCTCCAATAGCGCCAAGAATAGCGTCACAGAGAGCATGAAGCAGAACATCCGCATCGGAATGACCAAGGAGCCCCTTTTCACAGGGAATCTCCACACCCCCTAAAATCAGTTTCCTCTCTTTCGCCAGCCTGTGGCTGTCATATCCAAAGCCGATTCTCATATACCTGTTCCGATTTTTTTCAGGAGAAGTTTACCAAGGATAATATCTCCCGGCGTGGTAATCTTGATATTATCGTATGAACCCGGGATTGTTTTCACAGACACGCCCATGCGTTCCACAAGAGATGCGTCGTCTGTGCCGTAAAATCCCTCTCTGTACGCATTTCTGTATGCCTCCAGGATAATTTCCCTTCTAAATGCCTGGGGCGTCTGAGCAAGCCGCAAATCATTTCTGCCGAGTGTATTCCTTATAATTCCGTCTTCACCAACTAGTTTAACCGTATCCGTCAAGGGAATTACCGGAACCACTGCTCCGTTTCGGACAGCTTCCCGAATAGAAAGATCTATCAATTCTTCCGAGAGAAATGGTCTGACACCATCATGAATAACTATAATATCGTCTCTGTCATCAACCATCTCCAGGCCTTTTCTGACGGAATCCTGCCTTGTCTTTCCCCCGGCCTGGATATGCTCCACCTTAAGGATTCGGTGTTTATCGACTATTTCATCCTTCGCATAATCCATGTCCTCTTCCGGAACTACAAGTACGATGCGAACAACAGACATAGCTTTTTCAAATTTGCTGAGGGTTCGGGTTAATACAGGTATGCCATCCAGCGATAGAAACTGTTTTGGAAGATCACGCAACATTCGTTTTCCGGAACCGCCGGCAACGATAATCGCAACTGATTGCACCATCATTATTGCTTTTCTGTTTTTATTTTTTTTGCGTTTTCGTTTTTTTAGTGCTTACGTGATGCGTTTCTGCAAAGTATTCATGTTGCGGCTTTGTTGTTTACATCTGCGCGGACATGCCGTCATGCTCATCATTTTTCATGCCGGAAAAAATCATCCTTCCCGCTACTGTTTGAAGAACACTGGTTACAACCACCCCTACGTTTTCTCCTATGTGCTTGCTCCCATTATCCACAACTACCATGGTACCATCATCAAGATATGCTACACCCTGCCCCGCTTCCTTTCCCTCTTTTATGACTCTGACTGTCATTGTCTCTCCGGGCAGAACTAGAGGTTTCAGGGCACCTGCAAGTTCGTTGACATTCAGGATTTTTATGCCCTGCAATTCAGCAACTTTGTTCAGATTGTAGTCGTTAGTTACGATTTTGCCCCCCTTTTGTTTGGCAAGGGCGACCAGCTTAGCATCAACACCCCTTATCTCTGGAAAATCGGCATCGACGACATCAATTCTTATGCCGGCACTTTTCTGCATCCGGTTGAGTATATCCAGTCCCCTCCTGCCTTTTGAACGCTTCATATGGTCGGATGAATCGGCGATCTGTTGCAATTCATCCAATACGAAACGAGGGACTATCAGACTGCCTTCAATAAAGCCTGTATCGCATATATCGGCCATTCTGCCATCAATAATAACGCTGGTATCAAGTATTCTGTAATCCGGATTTTTTTCATCTTTTGAAGATTTGGATCTGGAAAAGGGGAATTCTTCAATCTTCTTTGCACCAAGGACCAGGCCGAGATACGCCAGGATACAGGTGATTATAAAATAGAGATATCCCCACGGTATTATCTCCTGTTTCTCCAACCCCGGCATAAACTTCAGACCATAGGTAAAGAGAAAGGCAATCAAAAGCCCGGAAACTGTTCCGATAACGCCGCCGGCTATAACCCTCAGGGAAAGTTTTCTTATGGCCTGCTCGAGCTGTATTACAAAGATTGAAAGAAAGAATCCTGCTACTGAACCTATTAATGAATGCGGAAATGTATAATATTGTAAAGCAATAAAATAACCACCTATGGAACAGCCCACTATGAGTAAAAACCTTAGAATCAAATTTCACCTCCTAATACTGTTGGATCCGTAAAAAAATAGTATGAAATATGTATTATGAAATATGTATTATGAACGCAGATTCACATAACCAGCTACCAGCGCCCGATTTTTGTTTCCGGGAGAATAATAAAACAGTGAAGATTCAACTGGTTACGTGAATATCACCAATATTAAAGAGCTTATCATTATTTCAAGGAACGAATTTGTAAAATATTATGCTGAAAATATCACTTTAAGGTTTTCTTCTACTTCTGCTTCATCACAGTCACCAGCTATCGATATTTCTCTTATCAACAGGCTTTTCGCGGTGTCGATCATTTTCCTCTCACCGAATGACAGATCCTTGTCAACCTTTAACGTAAAAAGATCACGCAATACCCCTGCTATTTCATAAACCGATCCTGTTTTTATCTTTTCCCAGTACTCCTTATATCGCTTATTCCATGTCTGCTTGTCTACCACCACGTTCTTTTCTTTTAATATCTCATAGACCATGGGTATCTCTTCTTCTGAGATTACTTCCCTGAGACCAACAAATTCAGCGCCATTCCTGGGTATCATGATAGTCGCATTGTTGCCCAATATCTTCATTACGTAGAAGGATTGTTCACTTCCCATAACACTTCTGGTTTCTATAGCCTCAATAACTCCCACTCCATGCGCCGAATAAACAGCCATATCTCCTATATTAAACATTTCTTTTTACACACCCCTCTTAATCGAAATCGATCTATGTCCATGAAAAGGGACATATACCACAATCCTGTATTGCGGTCAATCAAATCCTCCGGAAAACCGGCTGAATGCAAAAATTTATCTTGACTTTGCAAGATGGAATGGGCTAAGCAATCTCGGTTATAATACCACCAACAACTACAGGAAGGGAGTATCATGGCAAAATACGATTCTAATTCACTCAGGAATATTACAATCGCTGGACATGGAGGAACGGGGAAAACCTCCCTTTGCGAAGCTTTCTTGTTTCTAAGCGGAAAATCCGACAAGCTTGGGCGGGTCGACGATGGAAGCTCTTCCCTGGATTTTGAACCCGAAGAGCAGAAAAGACATATTTCCATAAGCTCGGCAATAAACTTCTTTGAATGGAAGAAATATAAGGTAAACATTATTGATACTCCCGGCGATTCAAATTTTCTCATGGACACCAAATACAGCCTGCGCATCACTGATAGCGTGATAGTTGTGGTGGATGCCGTGGGTGGAGTTGAATTCCAAACGGAAAGAGTATGGAGATACGCTGACGAGCTATCGCTTCCACGCATGATATATATCAGCAGGATGGACAGAGAGCGTGCCGATTTTTCCAAGACAGTGGATGATATAAACAATAAATTCGGCAAAAAATTAACTGTTTGCTATCTTCCAATAGGTTCCGAAGAATCCTTTAAAGGCCTGATAGACCTTATGGGCATGAAGGCACTTATCTTTGATGATCCCAATGGGAAACCCAGGCAAGAAGATATTCCTGAAGATCTCCTGGAAAATGCGAAAGCATATCGTGAGACTATGGTAGAGGATATAGCCGAATGTGACGAGGAACTAATGGACAAATATCTGGAAGAGGGTGACCTTTCCGTCGATGATATCCTCAGTGGTCTTCGCAAGGGAATAACCTCAGGAGACTTGATCCCTGTTATATGCGGCTCGGCCTTGAATAGCATAGGAATTACCCCTCTTATGGATATTATTGTAACTTCTCTCCCCTCCCCCCTGGATCGAGGGGCTGTCACGGGCAAAGAACCTGATACAGGGGAAGAGAACGAAAGAACACCCGATGAGAATACACCCTTTTCGGCAATGGTATTCAAAACCATCGCTGACCCATACGCGGGAAAACTCACACTGTTCAGGGTGTTTTCAGGAACATTAACGTCAGATTTTGTCTTTTATAACGCATCAAGGGATCTTAGTGAGAAATGCGGAAATATTTTCTACCTGGAAGGAAAAACCCAGGTTCCGGTGGAATCACTCATCCCCGGAGATATTGCCGCTCTTGCCAAACTGAAAGAAACTTCCACCGGTGATACCATGTGCGATGCAAAATCGCCAATCGTCTATGATAAAGTTTCTCCTATAAATCCGGTTGTTCGCTACGCGGTAGAGCCTAAGTCCAAGGGGGATGAGGAAAAGATACATTCGTCCCTGCACAGATTGATCGACGAAGATCAAACACTTTCGATCCACAGAGACCCCCAAACAGGAGAAACCATCCTTTCTGGTGTCGGGCAGGTACATATTGATGTAACCTTGGAAAAACTCAAAAGAAAGTTTGGCGTTGCCGTAAACCTGAAGCAGCCAAAAGTACCTTATAAGGAAACCATCAAGGGAAAAACAAGGATTCAGGGTAAATACAAAAAACAATCGGGGGGCAAGGGACAGTACGGTGACACCTGGCTTGAGATAGAATCTCTTCCTAAGGGAAGCGGATTTGAGTTTGTCGACAGGATCGTAGGCGGAGTCATACCGAAAACATACATACCGGCAGTGGAAAAAGGCATCGTGGAAGCAATGACTGAAGGCATTCTGGCCGGTTATCCTATCGTCGATCTAAGAGTCTCCCTTGTCGATGGCACATACCATACCGTGGATTCATCCGAGATGGCCTTTAAGATAGCGGGCTCCATGGGTTTCAAGAAGGGATTTCAGGAGTGTCAGCCGACACTTCTGGAGCCGGTAGTCAACATCGACATTGAAATACCTGATGAATATATGGGAGATGTAATCGGAGATCTCAACAGCAGACGGGGACGTGTGCTTGGTATGGACAAAGTGGAATCGAACCAGGTCATCAAAGGACAGGTTCCACTGGCTGAAATTCTTTCATACGCGCCTGATCTTACGTCGATTACCAGCGGCAGAGGCACCTTTTCTTACGAGATCTCTCACTATGAGGAACTCCCCGCACATCTGCAGGAAAAGGTCATCGCCGTATCGAAAAAGGAAGAATCATAATAATTTTGAATTATGAATGTTGAATTATTAATGGGGAACGGATATTTTGATTACCGGTGGAGTGATAACAGTAAGTGACAAGGGTTCCCGCGGCGAGAGGGAGGACTTAAGCGGCGGGGAGATTATTCGCATGTTGGGCGATCTTGATATCCAGGTCACCAGTTACGAAATAATCCCCGATGAAAAAGAGATCATAAGAGACAAAATCATAGAGTACACCGACAATAAGAATCTGGACCTTGTTGTAACAACCGGCGGAACCGGAGTAAGCCCACGGGATGTCACGCCCGATGCGACCCTGGAAATAATAGAAAAGGAACTCCCGGGCATGGCGGAAGCCATGAGAAGGGAAAGCATGAACAAGACACCTCATGCGATGATATCAAGGGCCGTGGCAGGAATAAGAGGACAATCCCTGATCGTCAACTTACCTGGAAGCCCGAGAGGCGCCAGGGAAAATCTGGCGGTTCTTCTTCCCGCCTTGAAGCACACCATAGAAAAACTAAAGGGGGATACATCGGACTGCGGCGGGTAGTCCCCCCTCTCTAATCCTCTTATTAATTCCACCTGCCTGTCGTCTCTTCAGCTTTAGTTTCCTGAACGGCAGGTATGTTTTCGATCGGTATCTTTTTTTCCAGCATTCTAATCTTCTTTTTCAGCTTTTTAACTTCCCCGGAAAGTCTCAACCTCTCCACTATTCCCATAAAGCCGGCGAATATTATACCCACACCAAAGGATATGAAGATCAGCATATAAGCAGCCATGCTGACGTCTATAAAGCCGTAATATTTGAGCTGAACAGGGTTGGTATTTACCAGTGAAAAGGTAATGATAAACAGCATAACCAACGTTACAATGATCGTGTAAAGAAGCTTCATTCTACATCCCCTCTCTTCATAGGAAATAAGGTAATAAAGTATTCCGGGTCTTCGCAATATCCTCTGGAATAACCCGAACCTCTCCCAGTACTGTAGCGAAATTGGTGTCGCCCAGCCACCTGGGAACAATATGTATGTGCAGATGATCCTCGACACCGGCACCTGCGACCTTTCCGAGATTCATCCCTATGTTGAAACCTTCCGGATCAAGCGCTTCTTTCAGGATTTTCACGCACATCCCGGTGAGTTCCATCATCTCCAGTTTTTCTTCAGCGTTCGTTTCCTCTATAGTACATATATGCCTGAAAGGAATCACCAACAAATGCCCTGAAGAATAGGGATATTTATTCATCATGACATAACAGGACCTTCCATCACGTAATACGAGGCTTTCCTCCCTGGCAGATCCTCTGCAAAAGATGCACCCATCCGGCTTTGTGCCCTTAATATACTCCATCCTTCCGGGAGCCATTATG
>JAUXBI010000223.1 GCA_030619435.1 Syntrophaceae bacterium | reverse complement strand
GTGGAATTGTTGGATATATTGGGAAAAGAAGGGTGGTGCCCATCATTCTGGAGGGACTCAAAAGGCTGGAATACCGCGGATATGATTCAGCGGGAATCGTCTATCTTTTAGATGGCCGGCTTGTGAAGCGCCGTTCTGAAGGAAAGCTTTCAAATCTTGAGGAACTTCTTGAGCAGGAGGAAGAATCCGGGAGTAATATCGGTCTTGGACATACCAGGTGGGCTACGCACGGGGCGCCCTCGGAGGCAAACGCACATCCCCACAGCGACTGTTCCGGCAATCTGGTCGTGGTTCACAACGGAATTATTGAGAATTACCATTCCCTGCGGCAGGAGCTTAAAGCCAAAGGCCATGTATTTACCTCGGAAACAGACACAGAGGTACTGGCTCACCTTATTGAAGACAGCCTGGAAGGTGATCTGGTTGAGGCCGTCAAAAAGGCGCTTCATAAAGTGGACGGCTCGTATGCCCTGGGTGTGATGTGGACAGGGCAGCCGGATATGCTGATCGCGGCCCGCTATCAGAGTCCTTTGGTTCTTGGAGTTCATGATTCAGGGGCATGTTTCATGGCTTCCGATATACCCGCGCTTTTGCCGTATACACGGGAGATCATTTTTCTTGATGACCGGGAAATTGCCACTCTTAAGCTGGGCGATTGGCAGGTCATGGATCTGGACAGCGGCCGGTCGGTGGAAAAGGATGTCCAGACCATTGAATGGAATGCCGGTATGGCGGAAAAGGCCGGTTATAAGCATTTCATGCTAAAGGAGATCTTTGAGCAGCCCCAGGCAGTGCTAAATACATTCAGGGGCAGGCTGGAACCTGAAACCGGGCATGTCACTCTTCCCGAAATAGGTTTAACCAATGCGGAGCTGGCTGGTATCAAGCGGATATCTCTTGTTGCCTGCGGCACATCATGGCATGCGGCCCTGGTGGCCAAGTACTGGATCGAAAAATGGGCGCGCATTCCGGTTGATGTGGATATTGCCTCGGAGTTCCGCTATCGCAGGCTGCTGCTGGACGAGAGTGTCATTGTGATACCGATTTCCCAGTCCGGCGAGACTGCGGACACACTGGCAGGGCTCAGGCTGGCAAGGGAAATGGGCGCCAGGGTTATCTCTATCTGTAATGTGGTGGGAAGCACGATAACCCGGGAGTCGGACGGCACTATCTATACCCATGCCGGGCCTGAGATCGGGGTGGCTTCCACCAAGGCATTCACCAGTCAGTTGACAGCCCTTTTCCTGTTGACCCTTTATCTTGCCAGGGTGAGAGATTCAATATCTTTGGAAGATCTCATGGCAATGGGAAAGTCTCTTGTTGAACTGCCGGCTACGATTGAAAAGGAACTGCCCGGGTTGCAGGATGCGATTGCAGACATTGCGGAAGAGTATTCAAGAAGCCGTGATTTTCTCTATCTCGGCCGAAGCCTGAATTTTCCCATTGCCCTTGAGGGAGCGCTCAAGCTGAAAGAGATATCGTACATACATGCTGAAGGGTATGCAGCCGGGGAACTGAAACACGGCCCCATTGCTCTCATTGACCGTGAAATGCCGGTTCTGGCATTGGCGCCTAAGGATTCGGTGTACAAAAAAGTGATCTCCAACGTGGAAGAGGTCATGGCGCGGAATGGCCGCATGATTATCATTGGAACCAGGGGGGATGACGAATTGCATCGTATATCAAACAACCTGATATTCCTTCCGGAAATTCATGAAGAGCTTAATCCGATTCTCTACTCTATACCAGTACAGCTCCTGGCCTATCAGATTGCCAACTTGCGTGGTTGCGATGTCGATCAGCCCAGAAATCTTGCAAAGAGCGTCACTGTGGAGTAGTTGGGAGGTGATATATGAAGATTTTAGTTACAGGCGGTGCAGGTTTCATCGGCTCAAATGTGGTTGACGCCTATGTTGATGCGGGCCATGACGTTGTTGTCATGGATAACCTGTTTACGGGTAAGTGGGAGAACGTGAATCCGGGCGCCCGTTTCTTTCTCATGGATATTCGGTCCGACGAGGTCATAAAGGTCTTTGAAAAAGAAAAATTTGATATTGTAAACCATCACGCGGCCCAGATGTCGGTTCCCGCCTCTGTCGAGGATCCGATGTTTGATGCTGATGTAAATGTCAAGGGATTCTTGAATCTGCTTGAGGCTTCCAGGCAAACCGACGTGGGAAAGGTGATTTTTATCTCCTCGGGAGGCGCTATCTACGGAGAGGCGGAGGAGTATCCCACTTCAGAGGATTATCCGCCTCAGCCGTTGTCTCCATACGCTGTCACCAAGACGGTGTCTGAACAGTATCTGGCATTTTATCGCCATCAGTATGGACTTGATTATATGGTGCTGCGTTACGCTAATGTCTATGGGCCGCGCCAGGCGCCGCACGGCGAGGCCGGCGTGGTAGCGGTGTTCATGGATCGGCTGCTTGCAGGCAGACCGGTTACACTATACCATTTCCCGGATGAACCCGGGGGTATGATCAGGGATTACTGTTTTGTGGGTGACGTGGTCAGAGCAAATCTCCTTGCGCTTGAGAAAGGAAGTTGTGATGCTGTGAATATTGGAACCGGCAGGGAGACCCGCACGCTTGAACTTTTTGAAATGATCTTTGATGCTGTAAAAGATGTCCGGCCGGATCTGGATAGGGCATTGCGCACGCCGGAGAGAGGTTCTTCCAGGCCCGGCGACATTTCAAGGAGCTGTCTTATTGTTGAAAAGGCGGAGCAAGTGATTGGATTCAAGGCCGAATACTCACTGGTTGAGGGACTTGAACAGACAATGAAGTGGCGGGTGGCATGCAAGTGAAGACCAGCCTGGGTGTAAACAAACGGTGGGTAATCGTTCACAGGCACTCCATCCGGAGTCTCGCAGTCTCGCTTACC